>CAZHVH010000033.1:0-16590 GCA_964535855.1 uncultured bacterium | reverse complement strand
CCGTCTTCTCTCATACTCACCTCGCCGAGCCTTTCCGTTTTGATAACACAGAGGGTGTAAAATGTCAAGGCCGGGCCTGGACATGCAGGTGGAATTGAGGTAAAATCGTTACGCTCATGTTATCGTTGAGTATCGCTCATATTATCGTTAAGTGTAGCAGAGATCTGAGAGTCCGGAAGAGCTTATTTCTCAGAGTTAGAAGGAGACAGGAAACAGGAAGCAGGAGGCAGGGGAAAATCTATATTCCTGTCTCCTGTTTCCTGCCTCCTGTCTCCTAATGGATAACCGCTACACTCAAGGGAAATAAGAGCGATCGTTGAGTGTAGAACGTCCAAAGGGAATTTGAGGAATCGTTCAGCTCATGGAGGGTGATACGATGTTCGATGTTTATCCCATCGGGTACGTCAGAAAGCTCGACGAATCGAGGTCAGAGATCGAGCTGCTGCCGCGGTTTTCAGAGGCGTTGAAGGGCGTCGATCGGATGGAGCATCTGCTGATACTGTTCTGGATGCACAAATTCACGCCCTCATACCGGAGGATGATGCAGGTTCACCCGCGCGGCGACACCACCAGGGAGAAGCTCGGCGTTTTCGCCCTGAGAAGCCCCATGAGACCTAACCCTATAGGGGTCACAAGGGTGAAGCTGATAGAGGTGAGGGGAAACAGGCTCCTCGTTGAGGGGCTCGACGCCTTAGACGGCTCCCCCGTCATAGATATCAAATCGGGTTGAGGAGGAGCAAGGATGAGATTTCCGACCTTCAGATTGGATGGAAAGGTCGCGCTGGTGACGGGCGGCGGCAGCGGAATCGGAAAGGCGCTCGCGCTCGGATTCGCCAACGCGGGCGCGGATGTGGCCGTCGCCGGAAGAAGATCGGAGCGGCTCGAGGAAACCGTCCGCCAGATCAATGAGCTCGGAAGGGAAGGACTGGCCGTTCGAACCGACGTCACCAAATCCGAGGACGTCCGGCGGATGGTCGAGGCCGTCCTGGAGAGGTTCAAAAGGATTGATATCCTGCTGAACGCGGCCGGGGTGAACAGGCGTTTTCCCGCTGAGGAAGTCCCGGAGGAGGTATGGGATACGATCCTGGATACCAATTTGAAGGGCACCTTCCTCTGCTGTCAGGCGGTCGGGAAAGTCATGATCAGACAGGGTGGAGGCAAGATCATAAACATCGGCTCGCTCACCAGCCAGATCGGGATAGGAACGATAGCCCCCTATTCGGCCTCCAAGGGAGGCGTGTTACAGCTCTCCAGAGCCCTGGCGGGAGAATGGGCGAGATACGGGATCAACGTCAACTGCATCGGACCGGGATATTTCAAGACGGAGATGACACAGGATCTCTTTAAAAACAAGAGCTGGGTCGAAAAGGCGCTCAGCAGAATACCCATGAAACGGTTCGGAAAGGTCGAAGATCTGATAGGAGCAGCCGTCTTCCTGGCCTCAGATGCCTCGGATTACATCACCGGAGGGATCATATTCGTCGACGGTGGGTTCCTGGGATGCTGGTCGGGGGGATTGATAGACTGAAAATCGTCAGGCTGCCTCTACGGGAGGAGATGCTCGAAAACCCCTCCCTCGCCGCCGAGGAAGCTATCAGGCGGGCAGGGGAAGGGATCGGTCTGATTCTGGAGATCGACGCGCTGCCGTTGAGCCGGATCTCCGCCGAGCTGATCCGGTTCGAGGGACCCGCCGAGGGAAACATCGAAAGGGTCAGAGGAGCTCTCGAAAGGGGAGCCTTCAGGTTCTACATCAGGAGCGATAACTGGAGATACCCCGACGCCACGGACAGGATAAGGCGATGCGCCGAAGGGGATAAACGGATCGCGGATAGGCTCTCCGGCCGCGAGGTGCTGGTGATCTACAGGGAGGGGAGAGAGGAGCTATCGCCGCTTAAGCTCGACTGGCTTCGGGGGTTTATCGAATCCATATCCTCGAAACTCGGTCTCGATTCCGTCTATCTCCTCCCCCCTAAACTCCTCAACGGTTCGATCATATCCTCCCTTCTCCTTCCATGGGACGATCGGCTGCCGGGGGCTTTCAAGAGGGCATGCGGGGAGGAGCTCTTCGAGAAGATGCCATACCTGTTCATCACGACGCACGAGACCCTGAGCGATCTGGGGTTTTTCTGGAAGGTCGCCGGGAGGATGTTCTCGGAATCGGTTCAGCACCTCGGCTGCAAGGTCGCGATCCCCCTGATCAGAAGGATGCTCTACAGCGCGGCGATCGTCGATCTATCGAATTTATCGACCGCCGTCTTAGACGAAGGAGATGGGCCTTCCTTCAAGAGGAGAGCTTTACTCATCAAGCTCGCCCTCTCCTCGAAACGGGCCATCGGCATCTATACTAAAGGCCGGATCGACAGGCGGGATATCGCCCTTGGGCTCGGAGAGATCATGGGATCAACCCGAGCGGCCGGCGAGATAGGAGTGATCTATCCGACCCTATCGATCCTGGGAACCCCTGACGATAGGGAGAGGGAGCGGACGGTCGAGGGGCTTGCCGATCTGACGTTGAACCTGATGGAGATGGGGTATGACTTCGACCTGATACCTGAGCCGATATCGGAGTTCAGGGCTGGATCGGAATACCAAGTGATCATCATCCCGTCATGCCAGACGCTCGCCTCCGACACGGTGAGATCGCTGAAGGGGTTCACGAAGCGGGGGAAGGTGGCATCTATCCATCCGCCGCCCTATCTGGTCGACGGCATGGGGGGACAGAGCGCATTCGAGCTCGAGGAGATGTTATGGAGAAAGGTGAAGATCATAAGGGAACCTTTAGAGTTGGAGCAGTTCCTATCGAGAAATGTCAACCGCGGCGTGAACCTCTATGAGAGAAGCATGAACTATCCGGCGAGGTCCATCCTGATCCAGCGCAGATCGTTCGGCGACTCGGATCTCCTCATCCTGATGAGCCTGAGCGACCTTCATATGGACGTGCTCATGGAGATCGAAAGCGAGATGGAGGTTGAGGGGATAAACCCGGACGGGTCGGCCTCGAAGATCGATTTCTGGCATGCTGACGGCCGAACGTATGCGGAGATCGGATTGGATGGCGGTGAGATGAGGATCATGAAGGCGATCCCCATCCGGTGATTGAGATTCACGTGGATTTGTGGTATATTATCCTCGTTATCTTGATACCGATTCCGTTCATGGCATCAGGAAGCAAGGCGACGGTTGGTGATATCGGCTGAATTTAAGTGTAAGGTGGATAAAGCTTGGCCTGATGGGCTGATTTGAAGCGGGGGTTTGGAAGGTGTCCGAGATCGTCCTAAAACCCGGGGATATCGTTCAAGGGCCGTATTGGCCGGAGCCGGTTGAGATCAAACTGGTCGAAAACCTCGGCGATTATTTGCACATCCTGGGGCAAACCACGGTTTCCAAGGAACATGTCGACCAGCTCATTCCCAGGGAAGAGATCAGGAATTTAAGCGTGGTCCCGGTGGTCGCCGATTTTTCGGCTCCGGCTCGTGAGGTCTTCCTGTGTCTGGAAGCGTTACGCTACCGTTTCGCCTCCCTCTACGACCCCCTCCTGGCCATGAACATCTCCAAGGTGGACCCTCTACCCCACCAGATCGAGGCCGTCTACGGTTATGTGTTGAAGCTGCCCCGCATCCGTTTTCTCATCGCCGATGACCCGGGCGCGGGTAAGACCATCATGGCCGGGTTGATCATTAAGGAGCTGAAACTTCGCGGCCTGGCGAAGCGCATTCTCATCGTCGTGCCGGGTCACCTCAGGGATCAGTGGCGCCGGGAGATGAAGGAGCGGTTCGAGGAGCACTTCGTGGTCGTAGATCGCAGGATGATGGAGGCCCTGTTCGGGGAGAACATCTGGCAGCGGGAGAACCAGATCATCACCTCCATGGACTTCGCAAAGCAGGAGGACATCCTCCCGTCTCTGGCCGCCGCACACTTCGACTTGGTGATCGTGGACGAGGCACACAAAATGAGCGCTTACCGTTATGGGGATAAACTGGAGCGGACGAAACGCTACCGGCTGGGAGAGGTGCTCTCCAGGATCAGCACCCATCTCCTCTTCTTGACCGCCACTCCCCACAAGGGGGACCCTGAGAACTTCCGTCTCTTCCTGGACCTGTTAGTCCCCGGCTTCTTCGCCACCGAGTATCTGCTCAAGGAATCCATCAACAACCGGGAGAACCCCCTCTTCATCCGGCGGATGAAGGAGGATCTCAAGGACTTCGAGGGGCGTCCGCTCTTCCTGCCGCGCTACGTGCACACCATCTCCTTCGATCTGGGACGGGAATCGCCGAAGGAAAAGGAACTCTACAACGATCTCTCCCGTTACGTGGAAACCCAATACAACAAAGCCTTGGATCAGGACAGGCGGCGGAACGTGGCCTTCGCCTTGGTCATCCTTCAACGCCGTTTCGCCTCCAGCACCTACGCGCTTTACCGTTCTCTGGAACGGCGCAAGAAGCGGCTGGAAGAGCTCCTGAGCCTGGCGGATGGGGATCTCAAGCGCCGCCGCGAACCTCCGGGCGTCTTCGACTGGGAGGCGATCGAAGACGAAAGTGAGGAGGAGCGCTGGAAGTATGAGGAGATCTGGGAAACCCTGAGCGTAGCCGAAAACCGCCAGGAGCTGGAACGGGAGATCGCCACCATTGAGCGACTCATGCGCCGGGCCAGGGAGATCATCGAGGGCGAGGAGGAGGTCAAGCTGCGACACTTCAAGCAAGCTCTGGACGACTTGGAACGTCGGTTCCCCGGCGAAAAGATTCTTATCTTCACCGAATCCAGGGATACGCTGGAGTATCTGGAAGGGCGTCTCCGGGGATGGGGCTACAGCGTATGCACGATCCACGGCGGGATGAAGCTGGAGGAGCGCATCCAGGCCGAGGCGACCTTCAGAAACAGAGCTCAGGTCATGGTGGCGACCGAGGCGGCAGGGGAAGGGATCAACCTTCAGTTCTGCCACCTGATGATCAACTACGACCTGCCCTGGAACCCCAACCGCCTGGAACAGCGTATGGGGAGGGTTCACCGCTACGGGCAGACCAAGGAGGTGCACATCTTCAACCTGGTGGCGGCCGACACGCGCGAAGGGAAGGTGATGAAGCGCCTGTTCGACAAACTGGAGGAAATCCGCCTTGCCCTGGGCAGCGACAAAGTGTTCGACGTTCTGGGCGAGATCTACTACAGTAAGAACCTCGCCCAGTTGATGATGGAGGCGGCGGCCAACGCCCGCAGCCTGGACGAGATCCTGCGCGAGATCGACATTCAGGTGGATGAGGCATATATCCGCCGGGTGCGAGAGAACCTGGGCGAGAGCCTTGCCACCCGATACATCGACTACACCCGCATACGCGAGATGGCCGACCAGGCCCGTGAGCATCGTTTGATCCCCGAATACACGGAGGCCTTCTTCAAGAAGGGATGGCAGACCGCGGGAGGGCGATATCGCGAGCGAAGGGACGGATTTCTGGCCGTGGAAAGCGTCCCCCCGAGCATCCGACGCATCGCGGAGGAGGATGAGTTCCGCAAGGTGTTCGGTTTCCTTCTGAGCCGTTATCCAAGGGTGACCTTCGACAGGGAGGTGGCCTTTCGCCATCCGGAGGTCGAGTTCGTCTCCTTCGGCCATCCTCTGTTTGAATCGCTGCTCTGCTGGGCCGAGCGGAGCCTGGACGAATCCCTTCACCGTGGAGCTGTGTTCAGGGATCCGGATGGGCGGCTTGATGGGGTGTTGCTTTTCTACGAGGGGGAGATCAAAGACGGCAAGGGAGAAGTGGCCGGAAGACGGCTTTTGGCGTTTTTCGCTGACGCGACAACAGGTGAGATCCGGCCGGTCAACCCGGCCCTGCTGTGGGATCTGATGGAAGGAGACGAGGCGGATAATCCTTCGGATATCCCCTTGGATCAGATCAAGCGAAGGGCGCTGTCCGTCGTGCTGGATGAGCTGGAGCGGTATAAGGCTGAGCTGGAAAAGGAGCGGGAGCGTCAGGCACGTATCAAGGAGAGATACGGCATCCGTTCGCTGGAACATCTCATACTGGATCTGGACGGCGATCTGATTAAACTGTACGCGCGGCGGGAGATGGGCGAGAAAGTTGATCTGGTCATCCGCAACAAGGAGGAACAGAAACGAGGTTATGAACAGGCCCTGAAGGAATTGAAGGAGAGTATCGTGCGGGAGTGCAAGCTCACTCTCAGCGCCCCGCGTTTTGTGGCGGCGGTGCGCGTCGTCCCGGCAGCCGTTTCGACCGAGGTGATGAGCGAGGATCCTCAGGTGGAACAAGTAGGGATGAGCGTGGCCATGGATTATGAGCGATCTCAGGGTCGGGTGCCCGAGGATATCTCGGACCAGAATCTGGGCTTTGACATCCGCTCCACCGACCCGACCATAGGCCGCAAGCGTTACATCGAGGTCAAAGCCAGGGCCGGGGTGGGTTCGGTAGCCCTCACCCAGAACGAGTGGTTCAAGGCCCGCCGCTTCGGGGACGACTACTACCTGTATGTGGTTCTCAACGCGGCCACAGATCCACAGCTTTACATCATTCAGAACCCGGCAGCGCGATTGCAGCCGGAGGAATGGGTAGAGGTGCGGTATAGAGTGCCGCTGGAAGCGGTCTTGCAGCAGGGCGAGGTGGCTAAGGTGGGGAAAAATTAGACGGAAGGAGGAGCACCGTGGAGATCCGCATTCACACATTGACTCCTCTATGGACCGGCGGCATGGATAGCACCATGGATCGAGTGCACGAAACAGGCATCTTAGGCTCCCTGCGCTGGTGGTATGAGGCCATCGTACGGGCGTTGAGGGGGAAAGCGTGTGATCCGATGAAGCGTAAGTGCAACTTTGATGCAGAGAAATACCGTGAATCCAAGGTGACCGATGAGTGCCAGCGTTTGCGAGATGCAGGGTTGTGTGATGTCTGCCGGTTGTTCGGGGCTACCAACTGGCGGCGGCGGTTTCGTTTAGAGGTAGTGGACGAAACGCAATGGATATGGGATCAACGCGATCAGATGCTGAATATCCGTCCACCCCAGCGCGCCCGAGGTTGGTTTCTCCCGCCGGGGAAGATGGGCAAGCTGACTATACGACTGGAGAGTGATCGCCAAGCTCTCTCCCCGATAGTCGCCTCGTTTCTCTTTTTGGAGAGATGGGGGAGCATCGGAGCCAGGCCTCAATTGGGATATGGAGTGTTTCGGATTGAGAACCGTGATGAAGTGCTAGCCTGTGCTAAGGGGTGGGAATGGGAAATCTTTGAAGGGGAGGATAGTCCGAGGGTAGGGAATACCTTGCAGGGAAAGGATGTGCCTGATTTGCGACGCTTTGGCTTCTTCAGGTATTCTTTTCAGCCCGACAGTCCTAGTTGGTGGACACGGATACCCGGCATCTCCCGCGTGGCTATCCAGGTGCAGTCTCTGGTCAGCCAGTTCCGTGTTGTACCCTTGACCCCGTCGCTTAAAAATGAGTGGCGTTTCAACCGGTGGCAGCGGGCGTGGGGTGACGACCGACAGATTTTCGGCACGCTGCGCCCGACCCGCAGGCGTAGCCGTGTGGCTGTAAGCTGGGCTTACAAAGTGGAGAGGAACAAATGGGAAATCCGGGGCTGGGTGTGGCTACCGACCAGATCGCAAATGGCTGAGCGCTTGTGGGAAATGATCAGCGACTACGAAACCTGGCAGCAGGTGGTGGGAGTAGCTGGGGATTTACAAACGCGGCGACTTAAGACAAAGCAAGACGTTTTGCAATTACTTAGGGGGTGTATATCGTGATTCAACGGCTCATTATCCATCGCTTTCGCGGCATACGCGAGGGCGTGCTGGAGGATATCGGCAAGGTTAATCTGCTCATCGGCCCTAACAACAGCGGTAAAACGGCCCTTCTGGAACTGCTTTACCTTGCAGGGTTGTGTGGGAGACCCTGTAATTTAATCCTCCCCAATATAGCGCAAAATGAGGAAGAGGAGGAATCTCGTGTCGCCTGGGAAGCTTCTACGCTTGTTCGTCATGATTTCCTCGGCGAAGAGCCGATATCTCGTATGCGTCAGCGTCACGGCGAGTCAGCGAAACAAGAAGGTATTTGGGCAGCTGTAACTCAAGAGGGATTAGCCGTGGAAATTCCAGCTTTACCTGAAGGACATCCATTGCGGGTGTTCCAATTGGTTCAGAAACTGGGGCAACATGCAGGGTTTACTAAAAAAGATACCGACTATATTGTTCTATTCCGCCTTGAGCGGCAAGCGGCTGAACCACCTCGTCTTATGATCCCGCTTCTATTCGACAAACACAACGTGCGCTTGGAGGAGACGACCTGGCATTACCTCTGGGAGACCTCATGGGTTTATGAGGATAAGAAGGAGAAAAGAGAACTGAACATTAATTTGGCTGTGTGGGCGATCAAGGGAGAACCTCCATCGGCTGAACGGGTGTTATTCTTTGACTTTCATAATGCAACTGGTTTTTTCACTGACCGATTCGCAAAACGGACGTATGAAGAGGTGCCAGGTTGGGAAAAGAAGATCGCTCAAAGTTTGGGAAGGGTTTTCCCTGAGCTGGAAGGCAGTTCTGTCAATTTTAAACCCTTACGGCGAGGATTCTGGACAGGGTATATCGAAGAGGAAAGCCAGAAACCTCTTGGAATTGATCACTATGGTGATGGGACTCGTCATGCGCTTAAAGTTCTAGCTGCTGTGATTGCCCTTGCCGAGCAGGTGGATGAGGAACATCCTGGGTTGTTTTTGTGGGAGGACCCGGAGTTGTTTATGCATCCGGCCTCGTTGAAGAATCTTCTTAACGAGATAATGCAAATTGTAGAGGCTAAGCCGATACAGGTTTTCATTTCTACACAGAGTATCGAAGTCATCGCTCTTCTAACGCATCACCTTCAGAAAGCCGAGGAAGATCTTCAAGAACAACTGCGTGTTTTCCGCCTTGAGCTGGATAATGGTTGTCTTGTTTCGGCTGTCTTCTATTTCAAGAATCTATATACCTGGCTCAAGCAAGGGATGGACCCACGTCTCTGGAAACTCGTAGATCTACCAATTTCTTACCGTTACTTGATAATCGAACAACCATTTGCCGAGGAGGAAGTGTAAATGGCGATCATATTTCCTTTCGGTGAAGGGAAAACTGAGAAAGTGGTTTTCGATTTCATTCGAGGGAAGCTGGAGTTACTTGGTGATTTCCGCGAATTCAATAATGTGGGCGGAAAGAATAACTTCCGGTCTCAGATCTTAGAGATCGTTCAACCGGATGTCGAAGCCCATCGGGATGTCCGAATATTGGTTTTTCGAGACCTTGATAATGGTGAGGAACCCGAAGAAGTAGCTCAAAGCTTTCGAGACATCGTCTGGAATCTACTTAAGAAGTGGAATTTGCGACCGCGGATAAAGCAACACCAGTGTTTCTCCAACATCTTCATGTGCGAGCACTCTAAACATGAGGAAACGCCGGAGTTGCGTCTGGTTTTACACATAGCGGACAACAGCGCGCTAGAATTACCAGTAAGTTTGTTGAATCAAACAACGGATGGATATCTCCTCGCCGTTGGGCTTCTGGATTCTGTTCTGGATCGTTTTGCCCGGGAGCCAAAAGTCAACAGCGATCGCCAAACGCTTTACACTTTGATCACGGATTCTATACCCTCTACAATCAACAGGGCGGGGATAACCTTCAACGAGGATAAGGATTACTTAGCTGCTTATCTCGCTACTTCGCGATTCTGGGTGGTTAAGCGTGCGGAATCCCGGGCTCAGCTAGCAAAAATTATTTTGGCTCGCACTTGGAAGTATGCTCAAGATAAATTCAGCAGCATTTTTGCCAGTTGGATCACAGCGATCCAGGAGGTCATCCGATGAGACGCGAGTTCCACGCTCAGTTCCCATTCGCTTTACAGGACAGCATCACCCAGGCCTTCGCCATCCCCTGGTTGGTCGGTCAGGAGAAGCGTCTGCCCGCCCGATGGCGGGACATCGCTATGATCCAGGACCCCTGGGTTCGCGTGAACCTCCTGGCTCAGGCCATCGTAACGGGGCGTAAGGAGGAAGCCCGTATAGGTACCCGCAGAATAGAGGGCGGACATCGATTTTGGCTTCAACGGCGTGCAGACGAATTTCTCAATCAACAGCGTAGCCTCATGGACCGGTTGGGCCTTAGCTCTTCCCTTCCTGACCTGTCCTTTTTCCCCGCCGGTTCCTGGGCCATCCAGGTGCCCTTCACCCTGCACAAGCCCTATCTTAGCAAAGACGATTCCGATTTCTACATCTTGGATAATCCGGTCAGGAAGGAGTGGGTCTTCAAAATGCCTTATATGGCCCCCAGTCAGTGGAAGGGAGCCTTGCGGGCGGCGATGGTGAGGGAATTGGTCCGGGGTTTCCAGGACGGTAGGATAGACGAGGAAAGATTCGTCGAAAAACGGCTCCAACTGTATCACCTCTTCGGCAACGAGAAGGACGGCACGGCCGAGTATTTGAACCGAATTCTGGCATTCCACCAGGTTGGTCCCCCTCCGTCAGAAGGAGACAAAGCAGCCGTTGAAAAGTGGGAAAAAGCCTTTCGAGATATTCTGGATGCTGTGGCTGAGAAGTTCGAGAATCTCTTACGTGAGAGACATTATCGTATAGGGGACACCAAGGGATTCCAGGGTCGTCTTCGCTTCTACCCCACCTTTTTCGACCGCATCAGCCTGGAGGTCATTAACCCTCACGACCGGGAGACGGGAACGGGTAAGCAGCCGATTTACTTTGAGTGCGTTCCCCCGGGCGCGACAGGGGTGTTCACCTTGCTTTACGTACCATTGGATGCTGCCGATGGTTCGGAGGAACGGATGGAGCAGGCAAAGGAAGATCTTAAAGCTGTAGCTTGGGGCATCCGGGCTATGCTCACCAGGTACGGTTTCGGCGCCAAGACCACCAGCGGATATGGAGTGGCCGAGGTCAAGCTAAGTCCACAGGACGTCAAGCCGGAAGACCCAGTTTTCCAGCAGATCTGGCTGGATGCATGGGAGGTCGATCATGCCTGACCTGAGGGAATTGGAAAAACATCGAGAAGCCTTGCTCCTGGCCGAAGTAGCCGCGTGGCTGCATGATATGGGGAAATGTACAAACGCTTTTCTACAGCCAGAAGGCACCGGTTTCCGAGCAACTCTATGTCAGGATGCTCCTTGGGTTAATCCTCATAAAGCGGTGCTGGATGACAAGGAATTACAACGATTATTTTATTGGAACCGCTTATCACCAAATCGAGGACAATGTTCGAGGTTAGAGGAAGCCCGACATCCGACAGCGTTATGGCGAACCCTTCGGAGAATTCAATTTGATCGCAGTCAATTAGTAGATTTTCAGATAAATCTGCCTATAGGTCAAATCACCGGACGCGAACTCATTTTATGGGGCAGACCTTTAGTCAGCGATAGGTTTAGCGGTTTTAAAAACGTACTTGGAAACAGAGCGCTTTTGGCCGCTTATCTTGGCAGGTCTCATAAAGCATCTCACATTGAGAAGGAGGAATCCCCATATAGCTCTAGTCAATTCATCAGTAGCCCATTCGGATTTGAACAAGAACGGATTACTGAGCTCGACAAGAAACTCGGAAAAGTTTTATCTTCCCTCCCCACAGCAAATATATTGGGCATTAGGACACAGTTTATACAAACACTGAGGGAAAATTTTCTGCTTGCTCCCGGTGATACATGTTACCCCGAAAATGAAGTGAGCCTTTGGGATTGGTCGTCAACAGTGACTTCTCTTTATAAAGCAGCTTTGGCAGGATCACTTTTAGGGTTCATGCCAGATCCAAATGGGCTTCGATGGCGTCTTCTTAGCGTTCGCTTCGAGGGTTTAACCTTCTTAGTTGGAACATACCGCTTGCCCGATCTCCAAGCTCGATACGAGCTCTTAAGAAGTGCTTTAAACAAGGTTCGCGAATTGCTAGAAGTCACTTATCCTCTTGGTATGGAGATTTATCGTGACGAGAACGGCAGCATCTTCGTAGTACCTGGATGCGATAAGACAAATTGTTTCTTAGATCTCCTTATGCTCCAGTACAACGGGAAAACTCTGCATGATATTATCTTAGAGCAAGTGAGAAACACATTAGAGGGCGAAGTGGTGCCGGTGATCAAAATTGATCAGAAACCTTGGTGGGGGCAAGATCCGCTACAGAAGGGCAACGATGAACTTCCCCCTATTGTAGACCATTTGAAACCCGTGCTTTCTTCGTCGGCCCCAGCGTGGGTAGCTCAACAATGGCAAGGAGGAAAAGGTGAAGTCTGCACCGTCTGCGGCCTACGCCCCCAGGGGCCATCGCTTAAGGCTAAAAGACGCAACGTGTGTAAAGTCTGCGAACAACGCCGGGCCGATCGGGCGAAGGAATGGGCCACCGAAAAGCTTTACACCACCATCTGGGTGGACGAGGTCGCAGATGTGAACGGTCGCTTGGCCCTGTTGGTGGGGACGTTCGATCTGACCCATTGGCTCTCCGGTATCTTTGTGCGCACCCTTGCCGTCCGCGATCCGAAGGACGCATCCACCAAAACGGCCGATGTCCTTGCCAAAAACCCCTCCTTCGCCCGCCTGCGTCGCATCTGGGAGACCACCCGCCGTTTCTGGCAGGAGGTAGCTCCGACATCGGAGATAGAGGGGGATTCCAAGCACTACGCCGATCAACTCCGGAAATCCGTATTGGGGAGGTGTACGCCTCAAATCGGACCGAGGTTGGAAATCCGAGGCCAACCCCGGCCGCGGAGCATCAAAGATTCCCTCGGCCCCTATCACTCCTACGAGATCGTGTTGCCCCAAGGCGTAAAGGTAAGCGCACTGTGGGATCCGGAGAACGAGCGGTTTATCACACTCGAAAATTTGCTCTACATCGCAAAGCTGATCGATGAGAACGTGCACACCTGGGAAGACGCGCTGGGAACGGTAAAATCGGCCATCTGCGGTACTTTAACCATAGAGGAGCCCACCGGATATGGAGCGGCCAGTAAGGTCTGGGGGGAGATCACGGTGGAGGAGGGCGGAGCGAGCGAAATCGATGGTGGATACTTCCCCGTCATACCCATCCTCGCCGAGCCGCGCATCTTCATGGCCCTGGTGCCCGCGGATAAAGCTTTGAAGGTGGTAGAGGAGATTAAAGCCAAATACGAACGTGAGATGGGCAAGGTTCGCAATCGCCTGCCGCTGCATCTTGGGATCGTCTTCGTCCACCGGCGCACACCCATACGTGCCCTGCTGGACGCCGGTCGGCAGATGTTGCGGCAAACCCGCGATGCGGCCGGCTGGCAGGTCAAAGATGTGAGGAAACAACCGGACAAAGGTGGAGCGTTGCCGAAACGATTCCGCATCGATCAAAACGGCCAATTTGCCAGATGGTATGAAGTGGTGCTGGAGAAAAATGGCTATCAAATCACCTGGTATGTCCCCGCGATGATGGGCGACAGTCGAACAGAGGATCTCTGGTATCCTTACGTTTTCCTCGAAACAGACGACGAGCCTGTAGACCGCTCCCGACGTTTCTTAGCGCCCAACCCGGAAACAGAGCGAGATGGCTGGCTGGTTCACGTGAGTGAACTCAAGTCTGGTGATAGAGTATACTTCACGCCGTCCACTCTCGACTACGAGTTTCTGGACGTCACCTCCCGCCGCTTTAAAATCCATTACGACGAAAATGGCCGACGCGTCACCCGTCCGACGCGCCCCTACTACCTGGAGGATCTTGAACGACTCAACACCCTGTGGCACCATCTGTTACATCTTTCGAAAACCCAACGCCACCAGGTCATCTCGACCGTTGAGACGACGCGTGAGATCTGGTTCGGGCAGGATGAGGGGAAGCGGTCGTGGTGGGATGATGTGTTTAAACGGTTTGTAGCCGACACGTTGGCCGGGGCCTCCTGGCCTAAAAGCCATTTATGGAGAGACATCCCTCAAGAAAAACGAACGGCCCTGATTGAGGCCGGCGTGCGGGGCGAATTGGCCGATTTGGTCGAACTGCATATGGAGATATTAAAGGAAGTTTAGAGGAGACGAAAATGGCAACTTATAGACATCAACGGTATCTGCTTATGACCCTGGACCCGGTCCACATCGGCACCGGCGGCTACCGTCTGGGCCGGGTGGATCTGAGCATTGTGCGCGAACCCGGCACCCGCGTGCCGAAAATACCCGGCACCAGCCTGCACGGCGCAGTCCGCTCCTACGCAGCGAGACTCTACGAAACCCCCGAGGCAGCGGGCCAAAAACAGGATAAAGTCCTCGATCCCGACATAAACCCGGTATGTTACACCTTCGGCTATATCAAGACGACCCAGAAGAACGACGAGGAGGAAACACGTGCCTACTCCGGCGTGGTTAACATCTTCGACGCCCACATCCTGCTTTTCCCCGTCTATTCCATGACAGGGCCGGTTTGGGTGAGCACGCTGAAGCGGCTTGTCGAATCTGAATTTGAAGTGAAACCGAGGGAAGAACCGACATATGGCAAAGCACTTCTCACCTGGAAACGTGATGATCCCCTCAACCTCGGCTGGCTGATGGTGGAGGTGGAGGGACAGGTAACTGTCGAAGCTCCTGGGGAATGGCAGACGGAGCGGTGGCAGGTGGTAAAGGATCGAATTGTTCTGGTGAGCGAAGCGCTTTTCGGACACATAGTCAACAGCAACCTGGAGGTGCGCACCTCGGTGAGCATCCATCCCGAGACCGGCGCGGCTGAGGAGAAGGCCCTCTTCACCTACGAGTCCATCCCCCGCGCTACCTTCTTGGTCATGGATGTGGTGCTGGACGATTACCGTGAGGCTTTTCCAAAAACGTGCGAGACCGCCAAGGGGAACCCCTTGCCCGGCGGCCCCTGGAACGGTCCTCTGGATGTGGTGAAAGCCGGCCTAAAGATGGTGGGATGGTTGGGGGTGGGCGGCATGGGCACGCGGGGCTTCGGTCGTCTGGCCGTGGTCGGTCAGCCAAAGGAAAAAGGTCATCCAGGGCAAACGATGGAGGTGTCCGCATGAGCGCTCAACAGACCCTCCAAAATCTGGACTACCTCGCGGCGAAATATGCTCAGGAGATCATCATCCATGTCCGTGAGCCCGATAAAGTGGAAAACACCATCACTAAAGCCCTGGGTGTTTTACAGGAAAATGGAATCTACGCCTGCTTTCTCTACCTACTGGCCAGGGAAAAGGATAACGGACCGATAGTGGTGAAGGAGATGCTCAAGTTGCTCGGTGAAATCTTTGACGAGTGGAAATACTCGGGGGATATCAGTTCGAACGAAGTGCTCAGCCACATCAGCGACAAAGTGACCCAGAATTTAGAGCGGCTCCTTTTGGCCAAGGAGACCTTGGAGCAGATGCTCATCTACGCCCGCTACGGGGCTAAAGCACTTGGATAAGGGGGAAACCGTGGCTTGGAAAGCCTTTAAAGTCGTTCTCCGCTTATGCACGCCTTTGCACAGCGGTTGGCGGAAGGTAGGTAACCTGCAGATGACACGGCCTTATGTGACCGGACGCATGCTCTGGGGCGCTCTGACCTTGCGACTGACACGCACCGCTGCAGGGAGTCAACCGGCCACGGATTCAAAGGTGTATCAGGAGATCGGAAAGCTGGTTCATGAGACCCTGGCCTTCACTTATTTCTACCCCGCTCTCCGGAAGGGAAGTGACTTCCGCGTCTTCTGGCCTTGGGAGGACGAGGGCGGTTTCCGCCGTCGTTTTCTCGGCAGTTACGCCAGCACAGCTCTGACACCCTCCGCAAACTCCGCAGCCGATGGCACCCTACATGAGGTGGAGTTTCTCTCACCACGGACCATGGACACAGGTGAACCGGTCTACCTACTGGGGTATTTCTTCGAGGAAAGCGGATGCTCGTTGAACTGGCGCGAAGCCCTCTCGGCGATCCAACTGGGCGGCGAACGTGGTTACGGATGGGGACTGGTTGAGCTTGAAGGGGAACTTACAGAGGTGAAGGACTGTCAACTCTTCGATGATGGTGTAATCTTTAAGGGAGGAAACGCAAGACCGCTCATCTCTGTTCCTGGAAACGGTGTCCTGCTGGCCCACACGCTCGCTACATCGGACCTGCAGGTGGTCGGTGAGGTAGAACCCCTGGTCGGCCGTGAGTGGGGAAACGCGCCAGGTGACCGTATCTCACGCGCAACGATCTGCTTCGTACCCGGCTCTCAGATATGGCGAAAAACCATCTTCGAGATCGGAAATTATGGCCTATGGGAGATGAAAGCGAATGAGGGATTGAAACATGAGCGCTCAGATGCCTCAACAACGTTTAGAGGCTGAACTGCAACGGTGTCTGGATCTGCTGATCACACATTACCGTCCCCAGCGTATCCTCCTTTTCGGTTCCCTGGCACAGGGACGAGCTGGTGAGTCCTCGGATATCGACCTCATCGTCATCAAACAGACCGACAAACGCTTTCTGGACCGTATCGCTGAGGTGTTGCGTTTGATCAAACCTCAGGAGGCCCTGGATGTATTCGTGTATACGCCTGAGGAATATGAACAGCTTTGCCGTGAAAGGCTCTTCTTCAAGGAGGAGATCCTGAAGAAGGCAAAGGTGCTCTATGATGCTCAGCGAGGCACAGAGATCTCCACCCGCTATCCCGATGCGTTGCCTGGCT
>CAZHVH010000032.1:0-16670 GCA_964535855.1 uncultured bacterium | reverse complement strand
GGGTGCAGAGCCATCCCGTGTGGTCGAGCGACGGTCAAAGCATATGTTACCTTCAATCTCCGGATGGACTGACCGGTCCGTGGGATATCTATCATGTGAGGATCGACTCGCCGGGAGAGGTGAGGTTAATCGCGAGGGATGTGGAACGTTTCGACTGGATCGGCGCGATGCCGCCCGCTTCAGCGATCGTCAAGCTTAAGGGGACGGACTTGGACCTGCACGAGACGGAAAACGGTTGGGAGGTGGAGAACGGATGGTTCACCCTCCGTATCTCAAAGGGGAAAGTGGGCCCTTTGATCCTGCCCAAAGGTGATGATAGGGGGATAAAGCTGGCAATGTTGGATGATCGGGGCAACCCCGTCGCTGAAGTGGAATCCGTCTCACCGCTGGGAGGCGATGGGAGGAGCTTCGCGTTCAAACTCACGCTCTTCTCAAGAGATATGAAACGGATGGAGACGATCATCGCCGTTTTCGGAGCCACGCCCGCCGTGATGGTCAAATCGGCTGAAAACGTGAAGGGCGTGTACGTCGAGAGGGATATCAGCTATGCCCTGATACCCGACGGGTTCGCCGATGACCTGATTTTCGATCCGTCGGCTTACCTACCCGGTGAGCTTACCCTCCCCTGTTCACCTCTCACGTTGGGTTTGATCCCAAACGGCGGACTCCTGGTCGTCATGCCGTCTGAGGGAGGGGAGGTGCATTTGATCAAAGCCGAAACGGGTGACCGGTTCAGTAAGGTGGCGGTGATCGGCGGGGAGGTAACCGTAACGCCTCTGATCGGTAAGCTTTGGTACCGGGTGGAGGTGAAAAGAAACTCCGGCGAGAGATGGGGAGCGAAATGGTCCAGGCCTTTCCTAGCTAGGTGGAAGATGGCTATGGCAGGGAAAGGGATCTGGTATTCCAGAGTGTGGGGCGAGGAGGATTTGAACGAGCTGAATGATGGGGTTTTCCCCGTAGAAGGGGAACTGGGAGAATTTCCAAGGTGGGCTATCATCTATCTCTACGACAGAAGCTGGCATACTCCCCTGGATATTTTCACTCCCATGGACATCATGAGGGATAGCCTGGGGTTGGAAGGATGGAAAAAGGCGATGGATATCGAGGGTTTGAGATCATATCGGCTCGGTAAAAGATGGTTACCACTTCACGACCTTCTCACCTCACAGGATAACAGGTTGTGGCCTAGGGAGAGCCCCGGATGGCCCAAATCGCTCGATCTCTCCCCCATCTTTAAACTGCTCGGTCGTGTGCGTATGTCCGATAGAAAGGAGGTGGAATCGACGATCTCACACTTCTGCGAGGATATCGTCGGCCTGCTCGAGGGATTGGACGAGAGGATAAGAGAGTACAAGAGCTTCATAGCGGAACTGAGGAGGTTCTGCCGGGAAAATAGGGATAAAGCGGAGGGATTCCTGGACGATCTGGAGGGAGAGATGGATGATCTGGAAGGGGATCTCAAAAAGGTCCGCGTTGTTGAGATCGGCGAGGTGCAAACTCAGGTCAAAAGGATCAAATCCTTCCAGGGCTCCCGGATCACGCTGGAGTGGGAAGAGGACATATATGATGAGTTTCGGCGCGTGATCAACTCGGCGCTCGAAAGTCGGCAGGAGATGTTGAGGAGATATAGGGGGTTCGTCAAAAGGGTGCGGGACGAAGCGGGAACTCTCGTCGCCGAGAAGCCAACTTTGAAAGGGATGGCCGAGGATCTTCGCCAGCTTACCAAGGCTATACTCAGAAACAGATATTACCTCGAAGGGGATTGGAGAGGGGAGGAACCGCTATGAGATTCAAAGGGATGGTTTTATCGGCCTGCTTTATGTTCCTTTTGCCCTTCACCGTCCGCGCCGGGGTCTCCGTCGAGGACGAGTGGGGAAGTGCCGGACGGCTGACTTTGAGAGGGACGGATTGGACGGCGACCTTTCTCAAGGAGGAAGGTGCTCTGATGATATGTTTCGGATCTAAAGAAATCGTTAAAGTTCACCCGCTTTCCCAAAAGAAGGCCAAATCTGAGAGGATGATCTCCCGATCGATCGATCGAGATGGGGAACGGGTAGGTGTGAGGGGCGTTTTCTCCGTCGGAGGAGACCGCATCGAGGGGAGATTCGTTTTCGAGAACGATGGGACCGTTCACATCCAGCCTTTGAGCCGAATGAAGGGCCTGCTCATCTCCGGCGATATCAGCTTCGGGATCATCCCATCCCCACCTCTCGACGATCTCATCTACGATCCGAAGAGATACCCCTCACCCGATCGACTTCATTTGCCTTCGGAGAACCTGTTCATGGGGTTATTAAAGGGCGAGGATCGTCTCTTCTATTGCGCCTGGCCTTCAAACGATCAGAAGCTCAGGTTGGTGCTGGAAGGTGAGGGGGAAAGCAGGAGGATCGTCGCCGTCGAGGTGATCTTAAGCGAGGAGGGGATCTACTTAAAGGGTGTGAACGTTCCCGGCATCTGGCATGAGGAAGAAACAGATCCCTCCTACCTGGAGAGAGACGTTCAGCTCAACTGGAGGATACCTTTCAAAGCTAGATGGGAGACCAGGCTGTTCGAGGGAGGGATAGAGACGACCTTCCCGTTTAGGAGGGAAGGGGAGTGGGGATATAAAGGGAGGATATGGCGTCCCGTAGTGGGATGGTATACGTATCCGGTCTGGATCGAGGGAGATATAGGGTTCATCCACCTCTCAAAGAAGATCACTGCCCCGGAGAAAATTCTCATCTACGCTGTGGAAGGGAGTGAAGGGACGATTCTGGAGTTCGCCGAGAAACACCTGGGGACCATCCCTAGTCTCACACGGAAAGTTGAGCTACAGAGATACCCTGAGGATAACGTCGGACTGCGAAACTGCGACGGCAGGGCATGGGTGAAATGGACCTTCAGGGTCGGACTCCAGTCCAGGGAGAGGGAATTCCTGCTCCAGGCATTGGATGATTTCCTCTACTCCATCAACGTCGATAAAACCAGGCTTGAAGAGTACGAGGATTTCATACCGAAGCTGAAAGACAGGATGAAAAAGTGGCTTGAAGAGTCGAGAGGCAAACCGGAGCTCGGAGGTTTCCTTAAGGAGTTGCTAGGGAAATTGGAGGAGATTGAGAGGATATACTGGGAGATCATGGACAATTCCCCGCCAGCGGAACATCTACGCCATGAGATAGAAGCGATAAACGGGATCAAACCGCTCCTCAACGAAATGGGAACGGAGGCTTATCCGAAAGCCTGCTATCTCCTGGACGAAATTCAACTTTGGAGTCTCATAGAATCAGTGCCAGGGAGGGTTGGCGGGTTATTGAGGGAGCTGTCACTTCAAGCCGGTTATAGCTGCGCCCGAAATCCTGAAGCTGTGGGATACGCTCAGATTATCAGGAAGGAAATCAGGGAGTTCCTGATAAGAGCTGAAACTCACGAGACCATATACTAATTTAGGGGAGGAGGTGTTTTAATGGGAGGTGTAACCCGGCGGGATTTCATCAAGGGATCGGCGTTGGGCGCTTTGGGGGTGATATTCGGATTTCGCATCAAGGATGTCCTGGTGGCGGACGAACGGCCTAAAGAGATCAAGACCGAATCGGGCGTGGAAATGATTCTCCTTCCGGGCGGATGGTTCATAATGGGCGATGATAAAGGGGAGGTTGATGAGAGACCGGCCCATAAAATCTACGTCGCCCCCTTCTACATGGACAAATACCCGGTGACACAGGAGGAGTACGAGAGGGTGATGGGGGAAAATCCATCGAGGTGGAAGGGTGGAAGGAACCCCGTGGAACAGGTCCGATGGTCCGATGCCGTGAGATACTGCAACGCCCGCTCACGTCTTGAAGGACTTCAACCTTGCTATAATCTGGAGACGTGGGAGTGCGATTTCGACGCTGACGGATATAGGCTCCCCATGGAAGCTGAGTGGGAGTTCGCATGCCGGGCGGGGACGAAGACCAGGTATTTCTTCGGGGATAACCCCAGAAAGTTGAAGCTTTATGCCTGGTTCAAGGGAAATTCAGGCGGAAGACCCCGTCCGGTAGGGCGGAAACTGCCAAATCCATGGGGACTATACGACATGTACGGTAATGTCTGGGAGTGGTGTAACGACTTTTACAAGGTGGATTACTACGGTGAAAGTCCCTTGAAAAATCCGAAGGGGCCGAAAACGGGAAACACCAAGGTTTTGCGAGGCGGCAGTTGGAATTCAAAGGCGGAGGAATGTCGTTCATCCTACCGGTATAACGAGAACCCCGGCTACACCGACGTCTGTTTCGGGTATGACATCTACGGATTCCGGTGTGTGAGGGGATTTCGGGTGAACGGGGGATAGAATAAGGAATATAACGCCTTTCCGACGTGTAAAAGGCGGGGAGAAGGTGACCTACCGTTCGATCTTGATCGGGATTGCAATAGTCGTGTTCGTCAACGTGGCTTCCCCCTATACCGAGAGCAGGGCCTTCAGCAATTTCTCATGGAGCTATCTTCCTGAGGGGGGTATGATCCCTTTCCTCCTCGTGCTGTTCCTCAACCTTTTGCTGAGGCGCTTCCTGCCTAAGTCAGCCCTCACCTCCGGCGAGCTGCTACTGATCTTCCTCATGGCGCTCGTCTCGAACTCAATCCCTCTCTTTCTGGTCTATATGTTTCTCTCAGCTATCGTCTCACCCCTTTACTTCTCCACACCCGAAAACTCCTGGGATACCGACCTCATCCCCCTGATGAGAAGCCATCTGATAGTGAAGGACAGGAGAGCTGTCGAGTGGTTTTACCACGGCTTGCCTTCGGGCAGATCCATACCTTGGAAGGCCTGGCTTATCCCCCTTTCGTCCTGGTTTCCCTTTCTCATCGCCCTTCTCCTCGCCTCCTATTTGATCGTGATTCTCTTCCGAAGGCAGTGGACGGAGAGGGAGAGGCTATCCTTTCCACTCATGAAGGTGCCGATAGCTTTGGTGGGAAACCCATCCATTCTGAGATCGAAGCTTTTCTGGCTCGGAGCCTCGATTCCGTTCTCGATAATGTCGCTCCACGTGCTTCATTCGCTTTTCCCCGTGGTGCCCTCCCTTCCGGTCGATCATATCGGATGTCTCAACTGGGGATGGAGCCCTGTGAGGGGGCAGCCGCTCCTGTGTTTCAATTTCCTGGCCTTCGGGGTCGGATATTTCGTTCCGAAAGGCATTCTCATCAGCATCTTTCTCTTCTATGTGTTCACCCTGTTTGAGGAGTTGGCGTTCAACAGATTCGGGCTGAGATGGGGTTATGGAGGGATGTTTATCTGGGGCAACGCCGCCATCGCCTGGCAGTCCATGGGCGCTTTTATGGTGCTCGTCATCTCCTTCATGCTTCGGGCGAAGGTGATCAAAGTCCTCAGAGAGGGGGATGAGCTTTTACCGAGACCTTATCTTCAGATCCTGCTTGTGCTCTGTCTGATCTTCATCCCCTTCTGGCTTTACCTTTCAGGGATGCCATTTAAAGCCGTGGCTATATTCGTCCCGATGGTCTTCGTGATCTATCTGGGGCTCTCAAGGGTGGTCTG
The DNA here is from genome assembly GCA_964535855.1 of uncultured bacterium. GTDB lineage: Bacteria > Poribacteria > WGA-4E > B28-G17 > B28-G17 > JAGGXZ01. Next base: position 11,161 of record CAZHVH010000032.1, on the reverse strand, counting down.
TCAGAGCGGGATATTCTACGTCGTTCCGCCCGTGATAGCGCAAAACGTCGCCATCTACAGCCTGGGATCGCATCTTATCGGAAAGGAGGGGATGGTATCGCTCGCCCTTTCCTACTCATGGCATGGGGACGTTCAGACGGTGCTCCCCGCCCTGAGCGCGGAGGGATTCAAGCTCTATGAGGGGATGGGGCCGATAAAATGGAGGTACAGCCTCGCGATCTTTCTGACGGTCCTCATCGGCCTCCTCTCGGCCTCATTTTCGATAATCTATCTCGGCTACAGACAGGGCGCGATAAACTGGGACACATGGATCTTCAGGGGATGGGGACCCAGCGTTTACGGTCAGATTCTATCGCAGATCTATCATCCCTTCGGATTCACCGCCAAGTACTTCCTCTGGTTCGGGGTAGGCGCCTCGCTCATGGTTGCCTTGACCTATCTTCATCTGCGATTTCTCTGGTGGCCGATCCATCCCATCGGGCTCGCCGTCGCCTCCTCCTTCACCATGTATGCGGTTTACCTGGGGGCGTTTTTCGCCTGGGCGGTGAAGCATGTGCTGTTGAACTGGTGTGGGATGAAAACCTACAGGGCGGCCTCACCCTTTTTCGTGGGGATCGTGGTCGGCCATTTCCTCGGACGAGCCCTGATGCTAATTGTCAGCTCATGGCTCAGGATACACCTCATCTGAGCCTCATCGTTCGATCACCTCGATATGGCTGAGGGGATACCAGCCGTCTTCGCCTCTCCCTGCTATAGCAAGGCGGATTGCGGGCTCATGGGTGAGCGGATCGACCAGGGACAAAGCGAACTCGTACCGTCCCGGTTTTAGATCCTCAGGTATCTTGAACTCCTCCGTGATCTCCATCTTCCCCGGCAGCCAGCCCTTGATGGAGGTGTCGCTCACAGAGATGAACTCCCTTTCATCCTCCGCGCCGGTGAGGCGAAAGGCGAGCAGATAATCCCTGTAGGGCGGCGCCACGCCTACGTTCTCCCATTTCATGCGGGCCGTGATCTCAGACCCCGGTGTGGCCTTCCCCTTGTGCTCAAGCTGTCTCAGAACGAGGCGATATCCCATCCTTCGGATCAACCGCTCGACCTCATCCCGCGCGCCCTCAGGGATCGGAGCGGATTTGTTGTTGAGGTAGCTGAGGTGATAACTGAGGGCGTAGTCGAAGATATAACGTATATCCCATCCCTCCTCCTTCCATTTCCGCATATCCCAGCAGCTTTCGAAGGCGACAGGGGCTTTTTTCCAGGCATCCTCGGCGCCGGTTCTCCTGATCTGCTGGGGATAAAAGCACTCCATGTGGTTCCAGGTCTTCGAGAAACCGCCCATATCGCCCAGGCAATCGGCGCGCCATCCACAGCCCCTGCCGATAGCGTGTCTCATACCCTCCGCGTCGCCTATGAGCATAACCTTCGGCGTTTTGGGAAAGGCTTTGCAATAGGTGTCAATGATAGCAAGGCGGGTCTTGAGGCTGGGCAGCTCTACGCCCGTGCCGCTCATGTGCCACTCGCCCCACAGGCCGACCGAACCTATATCCACCAGATCCAGGTCGGGATGACCGTCATATCGCTTCCCGAGCTCCTCGATCAGCCGAAAGTGGGCCTCTTGGAAGATGGGATCATCCATATCCGGCACCCAGTGTTTTGGCCCCACACCTCGATATCGGTATTCGAACCCCCTACAGCCCTTATCCTTTAACCATTGAGGGACGTACATATAATCCTCCCTCGTTCCGGCACACATAATTCGGAAGGCCAACTTCTGGCCGGCCTCTCTCGCCCGCGCCAGCAGATCGTCGAATCTGGCGAAATCGATCTCCCCCTCAGCGGGCTCGATCTCGCTCCAATAGAGGCGGAAATAGGCCGAAGAGCTGGGCAGTCCTTCCAGATTTTCATCCTCATCGGCGAACCGATAGAAAGTCTGCCATCCCATCCCCGGATTTGCCAATAGTTCATCTGTCTCCTGGGGTGTTACCTTCACCTCATCCCCATCCGTCGCAAAATAGCAGCTCAGCGCCGCTATGATCAAGCTTATCTCCTTCATAGGAACACCTCTCCCATCGTGGTGATTAAGTATCATATAATATTCCCCAGCGTATATCAAGGATCGGCTTGAGCGAGGCTCCCGAATGTTGTATACTCCTCCGCGATCCGCCGTGCGGCGGAGAAACTGAGACCCGGGAGGGGCTATCGCCATGTGGATCGCCAAGCCGCATCAGACGGAACCTAAGATCCTGGAATGGGCCAGGAGATTCCCCGATATCGTCTCGCTCACATATGTGAGAACCTACACGGGCATGAGGACGTATGCCATAACCGTCACCGATAAGAGGAAGGATGACTCGCATAAGCTGAGACATCTCTTCTCGCAGCCGCATGCCCATGAACCGGCGACCACCGCCGGCATGATGAACTTCCTCTCACAGATCATCGAAGGGGTCGATCTGGATGGGAAGAGGACTGACCTTGACAGGGAAACCCTGCTTGGGAGGGCGATCCTCACCTTTATCCCTGACGGCAACCCGGATGGACGATCTCGGGCTCCCGTCGATTGGTGGGATGGAAGCTCATACTCGAACGAGGAGTTCCTGAAGATCGCCTTCGGCAGATGTAAAGATGGGGGCAGATGCAGCAGGGTCGGCAGATGGAGCCTGGATGAACGTCAGCCTAACTTCATAGGAATCGTATATGAACAGATAAGCGATAAGGAGTTCGTCGAGCCCAACAGGGATTTGGAATCGTCATTCTCAAAGCTCGTTATGAAAACGGTGGAGGAGATCGGCTGTCATCAGTACCTCGCACTACACCAGACGGAGTTCGAAAGATCGAAGCATAACGCCATGATCATATTGCCCTTCAACTTCAATGAGCTGCCCGAGGATATCAGGGGATATAGCGGGAGATGGGCCGGGACGATCATAGAGTCGTGGCGATCTATAGGGGCGAATCCGATCCCTGATCCCAAACCGCTGGGATACGGTGAGGATCAAATCCGATACTTCAGGAGATGCTGGGGGGAGCTTTACCACAGACTGCCGTGCCTTACGGTTGAGGTTCAAAACAACAACGTCAGAACCCCGCCTCACATGCAGATGAGATTAATTGAGGTGGCGATCAGGGCGAGCATACAATTCCTTCTGAGCTCTAGCTCCATTGGACCTGTCTGATTCCGCTTCTTCTCGAAAGCTCATCCACGAGCTCCTGACCGGTGTATTCCCTGCGTTTGAAGCGCACGTCTAAGGTGATGGTCACCATGTTGTTCTGGATATCATCCTCTATCTCATATCCCTTCACCGTCAGATCGTGCTGTCGGCATATCTCGATGATCTCCCCCAGCAATCCCTCCTTTCGATCGGCCCTCACCTTAACGGTAGCGTACCAATCCTGGCGTATATAGTTCTCCGTTTTCCTCAGCAGGAAGAGGGTTGCCAGGGCGAATACAGCCGCCTCGCATGAGAGAAGATACAGGCCGACACCTATCACGATTCCCAGTCCGGCCGTAAACCAGATGGACGCGGCCGTGGTCAATCCTCGTACCGCCTTTTCGGATCGGAGGATCACGCCCGCCCCCAGGAAACCTATGCCGGTTACGATTCCGGCGGCGATTCGGCCGGGATCTATCCGAACCACGTTGTTGCTGGTCAAATTGGCGAATCCGGGATACAACTTGGTAGAGGCCAGGGTGATTATGGTAGCGCCGAGGCAAACTAGGATATGGGTCCGGAACCCGGCCGCTCGACCGTGCAGCTCCCGCTCCAGGCCGATCAATCCGCCCAGAAGTATCGATAGAAGTATTCGCAATAACGCCTCGTCAGCTATCAGATCGACAAGGTGTTTCATCTTCCATCATCCCCGTCAGTTTCATTATCCCGGCCTCAAGCATATGTTTGAACTCCCCTTCCGGAAACCGATCGAGAGCGGAGATGGCGACCGACAGAAGCCTTCTAACCATCTCATGACATCGCTCTATCACGCCATAGCTTCTGGCAAGGTGGATCACCCAGTGCATATCCTCCCCGGATAGATCCCCCCGCAGCTTTTTCACGAGTTCCTTCCGATCCTTCTCGCCGCATATCTCCCTAAGATATATTATCGGAGCGGTAAATCTACGCTGAAGCAGATCATTATGAGCCTCTTTACCGAGACTCAGACTCGTGCCTATCAGGTCCCTCACGTCATCGACTATCTGGAACGCCATTCCGAAGTGCAGGCCGTATATACGTGCGGATCTATGTAGATGTTTCGATCCCGATATCATCGTCCCAAGCATACATGAGGTTTCCATGAGCGAGGCGGTCTTCATGGATATGAAATCCAGATATCTATCCAGGGTGAGGTCTATTTCACCACAGGCCCATGTCTGCATTATCTCGCCCTCACACATTCGTCTGAGACAGCGCGTGATCAGCTTCATCTGAGGTCGGGACGCGCTTTTAGCCGCTAGATTCATCGCCCGCGCTAATAGGTAATCGCCCTCCAGGAGGGCGATGCGCGTGTCCCATCTGAAATTTACGGATGGTTTTCCCCTTCTTATGGTCGATCCATCCACTATGTCGTCATGGACGAGCGAGGCCACGTGGATCAGTTCGATCGCTGCGGCGAGATCTATCATCCTGTCCACTTGGAGTGTATCGAGCTCTTGTTGGGCCGTTCCCCTTGCCCATAGGATCAGCAATGATGGCCTCAGCCGCTTGCCGCCCTTGATAGCTTCGAGCGAAATCCGGGAGATCGGATCGAATTCGCTATATACCGTCTCCTTTAACCTTTCGTCTACCTTTTTGAGATCATCAAGGATAGGGTTAACCATCTCTCTGCCCTGTCTCTCCCATTGAACTGTATTATCCCATATTGACTGGAGTTTTTCAATGATCACATTGACTGATCGTGGTGATAATGATATTCTATTCATAAACGCTTATATTATCGCAGAACGTAGCAGCTTTTCAACGAATTAAATCCACTTCGAGGGTTGTCAGGATGGAGGATGGGAGGATTTACGGCATCGTTCCCCCTATGGTGACCCCGTTCGGGGAGAACGAGGAGATCGATGAGGAGGCGTTTAGGGAGGACGTAAGATATCTGGTTGAGGTGGGCGTCCACGGCCTCGCTGTCGGCGGAAGCACAGGTGAGGGGCACACCCTCAGCACGGATGAGCTGAGGAGGTTGGTGGCCATAGCGGTTGAGGAGGCAAAGGGCAGGGTGCCGATCATCGCCGGAGTTATCACCGATTCGACCAAGGAGGCCATAGAACGGTCTAAGGCGGTGGCGGACCTCGGGGTTTCGGCCCTGCAGATCACACCGGTCCATTATCTCTTCAAACCCGATGATGATTCGATGCTTCGGCATTTCGCCTCCATAGCCGAGGCCGTGGGAGTTCCGATCCTGATCTATAACGTCGTGCCATGGAGCTACTGCTCGCCACAGCTTCTGGTGAGGATAATTCGGGAGGTCGATCTGGTGGTGGGGGTCAAACAGAGCGCCAGCGATATGAAGGCATTGGCCGATCTCCTGCTGATGTTGGATGAGGGTGAGGCGACCGTGATGAGCGCCGTTGACGCGCTGTTATATCCGAGTTTCATCTTAGGGGCACACGGCGCGATAGCCGCCATACTGACGGCTGTGCCCCAGTGGTGTCTGGAACTGTGGGACGCCGTGCAGGTGGGAGATCACCCCAAGGCGCTTCAGATACATAAGAGGCTATTGCGGCTCTGGAACGCCATGAGCGGCGATAACCTCCCCGCATGTGTCAAATACGTCATGCAGCTTCAAAACAGATCGGGCGGAAGGCCCCGATCGCCGATGCCTCCCGCTTCACAGATTCAAAGGGAGGCGATCAGGATGGCTCTGGAGACGTAAACCATCGAAAGCGATGATCCGTTTCCAAGCCCACGGAGATGTGAAGCGAGGGGTGAGAGATGATTGAGGTCGATGGGATAAGCAAACGGTTCGGCCCCATTGTAGCCGTTGACGACATCTCGTTCAGCATAAGCAGGGGTGAGATACTGGGTTTTTTGGGGCCGAACGGAGCGGGAAAGACCACCACGATGAGGATCCTCACCGGATATATCTTCCCCGACACCGGCACCGCAAGGGTCGCCGGATATGATATCTTCGAATCGCCCATCGAAGTCAGAAAACACATAGGATACCTCCCGGAGAACAACCCCCTCTACACCGACATGAGCGTGTGGGATTACCTCGAATTCATCGCCCAGGTGCGTGATATACCGAAGTCCGAGCGCAGGAGACGTATAGATGAGGTGATCCAGATCTGCGGCCTTGAGAGCGTGATCTACAGGGATATCGAGGAGCTGTCCAAAGGGTACCGGCAGAGGGTGGGACTTGCGCAGTGCATGATCCACGACCCGGATATACTGATACTCGACGAGCCGACCTCGGGCCTCGACCCGAACCAGATCGTCGGTATACGGGAGCTGATAAAGGAGCTCGGCAAGGAGAAGACGGTCATCATCAGCACCCATATCCTCCCTGAGGTCTCAGCCACCTGCAACAGGGTGATCATCATCGACCGAGGCAAGATCGTGGCCGATGGTTCGCCTGATGAGCTGTCGGATATGGCAAGGGGGAAGCTCTCCATCTTCGTGAGCCTCAAGGCGCAGAAGGAGGATGTCGAAGCCAAGTTATCCGAGCTGCCCTGGATCGAGAGCTTCACCGAAGCGCCGTCAACTGAGGAGGGAGCCTTAAGATACAAGATAACCCCCTCGGATGGCGGTGGGACAACTGAGGATCTTTTCAAACTCGCCGTTCAAAACGGATGGGTCATAACCGAGCTTTACAGGGAGAAAGCCACCCTGGAGGACGTCTTCAGACAGCTCACTACACAGGATGAGGTGGCGGCATGAGCAACGTCATGGCCGTTATAAGGAAGGAGCTCAAGGGATATTTCAACTCGCCGATAGCCTATATATTCATCATCGTCTTTTTGACGCTGTCGAGCTGGCTCTTTTTCAGGGGGTTCTTCCTGATAGGCCAGGCTGACATGCGTCCCTTCTTCTCTCTTATGCCTTGGATTTTCCTCTTCTTCGTGCCCGCCGTATCGATGAGGCTGTGGGCCGAGGAGAGGAAGTTGGGGACGGTCGAGATTCTCATGACCCTGCCTCTTAAGGATTGGGAGGCGGTGCTAGGCAAGTTCCTAGCCGGATTGACCCTGATCAGCATCGCCCTGTTGCTTTCGATCTCCATCCCGATAGCCGTGGCCTACCTGGGGAACCCTGACACCGGGCCGATCGTAGGAGGATACATAGGTACACTGTTGATGGGGGCGGCTTACCTGGCGATAGGGCTGTTTGCATCCACGCTGACCGAGAACCAGATAATCGCCTTCATCATCGGCGTCGTATTCTGTTTTACCATGCTGATCGTCGGCGAAGAGATAGTCCTCTTCTCGGTTCCCGGCTTTCTAGCCCCCATATTCAGATACATCGGCCTTGCCGTGCACTTCTCCAGCATCGGCAGAGGCGTCATCGACTCGAGGGATATAATCTACTATTTCTCGGTCATAGGTTTCTTCCTCTATCTGAGCGTTCATGTGGTACAGAGCCGGAGGTGGAGGTGAGGTATGGCTTCGAAGAGGATCAGATACGGGGGTTATTCAGCCGCCTTTGTGTTGGTGGTGCTATGTATAATAGCCGTTTTGAACTTCATCTCCTCCCGCCATTTCCTGCGTGCGGACCTGACGGAGACGAAGGATTTCACCGTGTCCGACTCCACGAAGCAGATCCTGGGATCGCTCGATGATGTGGTGGACGTGAAGGTGTATTTCTCTAAGAAACTCCCGCCTCATCTCATCGGGCTGCGTAGGCAGGTCAAGGATATACTGGATGAATACAAGGCCTATTCGCATGGCAGGCTGAAGGTCAGGTTCATCGATCCCGAGGGCGATCCCAAGGAGGAGGAAAGGGCCAGGTTCCTCGGCATCCCTCAGGTTCAACTTCAGGTGATCGAGAAGGATCAGGCACAGGTGATGAACGCCTACCTCGGGATAGCTGTGTTGTACGGCGATAAAAAAGAGGTCATACCGGTGGTGAGGGGAACCGGAAACCTGGAATATGACCTGACTTCGGCCATATTGAAGGTCTCCAGCGACGAGGAGAAAACGGTGGCCTTTCTCTCAGGACATAATGAGAGAGATCCATATGATGAGGAGGCCAACGGTTGTAGCGTCCTGCGCCAGGAGCTGGAGAAACAGTACAGGGTGAGAAAGGTGGATACATCCAAGGGGGATAAGATCCCTGATGACGTGGATACGCTCATAGTGGCTGGGCCGGAGAAGCTGTCCGAGAGGGATAAATACGAGATAGATCAGTTCATCATGCGAGGCGGCAGAGCTATATTCCTGATCGATCCGATCAAGATGGAATATGGCCTTTACGCCCAGCCGCTTGAGACGAAGATGGATGATATGCTGGAGCATTACGGCGTGAAATTGGGAGGGAATCTGACCCTGGACAGATTCAACGAGAACGCCTCCTTCAGATCCGGATTTGTGACTTACTCGCTGCCATATCCGTTCTGGGTGAAGGTGATAAGATCAGGACTGAACAAGGAGCATGTCGTAACGAGCGAGCTTGAGGACATCGTCCTGCCGTGGACCAGTTCGCTTGAGCCCAAAGAGGGGAACCCTGACGTCAAGGCTGAGGTTCTGGCGAGCTCCTCCAGGTATTCCTGGACAATCAGGAGCCCATATAACCTGAGCCCGAATCAGAACTTCGCCTCGAGGATCAAGGAGAGGAAATCCTATCCCCTCGTGGTGGCGTTGAGCGGCAAGTTCAAAAGCTTCTACGCGGACAAACCGATCCCGAAAGTCGAGGGCGAAAAGGAAAGCGATAAGAAAAAGGAGGAGAAGCGGGAGACGATAAAGGAATCGCAGAAGGAGACGCAGATCCTGGTGGTGGGCAGCTCCCATTTCGCGACCAACAACTTCGTCTCTCAATTCCACGAGAACCTCGTCTTCTTGCTCAACGCCGTGGATTGGATGACGCTGGGCGATAAGCTCATCGGCATCCGATCTCACTCCGTCACCGATAGACCCCTTAAGGAGCTCTCTCCAGGGAGCAGGAACGCCGTCAAATGGCTTTCCACCTTCGGCATGGCCGCCCTCGTGGCGGTGGGAGGGGTGCTTAGGTTTTGGTGGAGAAGAGCCCGCGTTAAAGCTGGAGGTGTAGCATGAGGAGAAACTTTTACGTGCTTCTGATTATCCTCGCTCTTCTCGTCATAATCGCCCTCATCATGGAAAGACCTTTCGGCAAAGGGGAAGGGAAAAAGGAGGAGGTCCTATTCCCGGGATTTGACAGGGCACAGGTGGAAAAGGTCGAGATAACGGAAAACGGCGAGACGGTCGAGCTGAAGAGGGAGGGGGATGAGTGGGTCGTCTCCACGGCGAGGGGATACCCGGCGGATGGGACCGCCGTCGATAGGATGTTCGACGAGATGGATGAGATGACCACGAAGGAGCTCATATCCGAAAATCCCGACAAACACCCGAAGTTCAAGGTGAACGAGGACGGAATAGAGGTGAAGATGCTGGGCAAGAACGATAAAACCCTGGCCCATTTCTTCGTGGGCAAGATGGGACCGGATTACATAAGCACATACGTCCGCAGGGCCGATTCGAAAAAGGTGTATCTCATCCCCAGGACGCTCAGACCTGTCTTCGGCAAGGGTAAAACAGGATGGTGCGACAAAAAGGTGGTCTCCTTTAACGTCGATGATGTCTCGGAGATCGAGCTTGAGGATTCAGGCGCTTTGATCTCCCTTAAGAGGACGGAGAAAGGATGGGAGATGACCAAGCCCCAAAAGGCTGAGGCCGATAAGGAAGCCGTTGAGGAAATCCTCAGAACCCTCTCCAACTTCAGGGCCGATGACGTGGAGATAAAGAAAGGCGAGATCGAATGCGGGCTTGATGTCCCATCATCCAGGGTAACGATCAAACTGAAGGATGGAACGAAGAAAACCCTGCGTTTCGGTAAGGAGCAAAACAGCAGGAGATATCTCAAGGCCGAGGGCAAAGACCAGATATTTGTGGTCTACAAATACAGGATAAGCAAGATCTTCAAGAGACCGGACGATCTAAAGGCAAAAAAAGAGGGTGAAAATGAAAAAGCAGGTGGAGAAAAGGGAAAATAGATCGAAGTGGGATGAGAGGCTGAGCCGTTTCAAAGGATCATCCGCCTATGAGTACATTCAGGTCATATTTGTGGCCTTCGCCGTGGTCTTCGGTTTCCTGAGGCCCTTCGTCATAGAGGCGTATGAGATCCCCACCGGCTCGATGCGCGATACGCTCTTGGAAGGCGATAGGATACTGGTGTGTAAGTTCATCTACGGGATCAAGATCCCGTTCACCGACTGGAGGGTTTTCGATTATCATAAACCCCAACGCGGCGATATCTTCGTTTTCAGGCCCCCTCATGAGCCAAATCGGAACTTCGTCAAGAGGATCGTCGGCGTGGGGGGAGATACGATCGAGACGCGCGGCAGGCATCTCTACGTCAACGGCAAGCTCATCCACGACGAATCCTACACCAGACATGAGCCGAGGCCGCTGCCCGATTTCGGCCCATATCGGGTTCCCAAGGGGTATGTGTTCGCCATGGGGGATAACAGGGACCGAAGCAACGACAGCAGGTTTTGGGGGCCGGTCCCGCTTAATAACATCAAAGGAAAAGCCTTCATCATATATTGGTCTCAGGGCGGAAAGCTCTGGCAGTTAAATAAAATCAGGTGGAGGAGGATAGGGAGGATCCTCCACTCTCAGTTCTCGGTGGGTGAGGATCTAGCGTTTAAGCGAGATCCTGTAGGAATATGAATCGTTAGATATCTCGATGTTCAATTTGTCCTCTCTCGCCAGCCATCCAAGCCCCATCATCAGGAGCGTGGATGAGAGGGGCAAATTTCTCCTGAGGGTTGAAAGCGTCACCGGAGCGGACTGTTTATCAAGGAATCTCCAGATCACACCCGCGGCGTTTCCGATGGTTTCTATCATCTGATTCACCTCTAAGGTGGGATAGCGTTTCTCCCTAGAGTGTATCATATCATCCCCCTTCTTCGTCAAGTGAACGCTGCGAATTGACTTAGCCTAAGGTATTGATTTATAATTTAGCTACCACGTCCTGGAGGTGCTCAGGTGAAGGTTCCC
>CAZHVH010000031.1:7838-17035 GCA_964535855.1 uncultured bacterium | reverse complement strand
CATAGGGGAGATATGACCTAACCCCCTAACCCCCTTCCCTGCGAGGGAAGGGGGACTACAAGGCTTAAGACGGAGAGGGGAGTTTACTCTATCCCCTGCCGAAGCGTTCTCTCCGTTCGAGAAAGGAGACAGGGGGTTAGGTCTACGGTTTGATCCACCGACAGATTTCTTATACACCCCGCTTTCCTCGCTAAGTTGATCTTCATCCTGAAGATGTGATATAATAGCTTCGTCTTGACGATAACAGCGGGGGAGCGAACGTTGAACCTCGATGGATTGCGATTTTCAATCTACAGGTTCTCCCTCGAGGCGGAGGATCGGTTTCATATCTCGGATTTCCCCGGTTTCATCCTCAGAGGAGCCTTTGGAGCGAAATTGAAGAGAATGTGCTGCGTCTCCAGGGATAAGGAATGTTCCGATTGTCCTCTCCACACCGGTTGTCCCTACGCCTACCTCTTCGAGACCATCAGGTTTGAGGGGGTTGCGAAGTTCTCGACGATTCATGATATCCCCCGCCCCTTTATAATCTCGCCCCTTCCATCCGACGATCCGGCATCCCTGAAGTTCGATTTCACCCTTATAGGGGATGCGGTGGAAGCCTTCCCATATGTGCTCTTGACGTTTCTCGAGTTGGGAAAAAGCGGCTTAGGACCTGAGAGGGACAGGTTCTCATTGCTCTCCGTCGATTCGCTCACCCCCCACGGCATCGTTCCCATTTACCGGAAATCAGGCGCGAATATCCCTGGCGAACACCACGTCTTCACCCATCTCGATCTTCTTCATCGGGCGGAGGAGATAGAGGCGGATGAGGTGAAGATCAAGTTCCTCTCGCCGCTGAGGGCGAAGTTCAAAGGGCGATTCGTGAGCGATCTGATGTTCCATCATCTCATCAGAGCGATCCTGAGAAGGCTATCCCTGATATGCGCCTACCATTGCGGATTCAAACTCGAGCTGGATTTCGCCGCCATCTTCTCCATGGCCGAAAGGGTGGAAAGGAGAACATCTCAACTTAGCTGGGTCGATATGGAGCGATTCTCCAGGAGACAGAAGAGACGGTTGAAGATGGGAGGAGTGATGGGCGAAGCGGAATTTGAGGGTGAGATAACGCCCTTCAGGATCATACTGGCAGCGGGAGAAAGGCTCCACGCCGGTAAAGGATGTGTGATGGGGCTCGGAAAGATGGAGGTGGTAGATGATATGGAGGGATCATCTGACGGGGATGAAGGTGGAGTTAAGCGAGGATCGGATCGGGCGGACGAGGTCATACCTGGCCGAAAAGCTGGCCGAGAGGCTCCGGGAACACAACGACCCGAAGTCCGCAGCCGATGAGGCGGCCCGCTTCTGGAAGGATTACTACGGCGTCGTCTTCCCGCTCCGTTTCGGATTGGGATTCGACGAGGAAGGGCTGATAGACGGGGTTAAACTGGACCTGACCGGTTCGGAGCAGTTCAGGGAGAGGTTTCTCGATGGAATGAGGCTTCCCCCGTTGCTTCCGCCCCGGAATCCCTCCCACGAATCGGAGCTCATATCGGATAGATCCCTCCAACAGGCTATAGTCGTCAATCTGAACCTCAGGGCAGTGGGAAGTCCGCCGGAGAGGATCAACCTCGCGAGGCTCGCCGCCCTCACCTCAGAACTGGCCGACGTCGAGCCTCTCTCATCCCTGCTTCGATCCCATTTCCCCTCACTGGAGAAGCACTCCAGGGTGGACGTGAACGATCGAACGCCCATCCATCTCATGGTATGCGCCGCCCAGAGGATAAAATCCTACATCTTCGAAACGCCAGGGCTTAACGAGATAAGGGGCGCCTCGACGCTGCTCGACGAGCTGACGGAGGAGTTCGCCGAGGAGATAGGGGATCGAATGGGACCCGAGCTCGTACTGCGTCAGGCAGCCTCCACAGTCGAGTTTCTGATCCACGATCCGGAGGGTTGGGCCGACCGGTATAAGCGGTTGATGTACGGGAGATTGGGAACGGGGATCTTCGCCGTCGGATCGGCCCGGATCGAGCTGAGGGACCTGATCGAACGGTTCAACGACTCCGTCAGAGAGGCATATGTCTCCCTGAATCGGGATCGCCTCCTATCTCAGATCCCCCTGCTTCAGACGCTCCCCTTCGAGGAGAGATGCGAGCTATGTCGGAGACGGCCGGCGGAGGGATGGTATAAGCTGGAGGGGAGGTTCCATCCCGCATGCCGCCCCTGTATGACGAAGCTGGAGAGGGGCAGGGAGGAGAGGAGGGAGAAGCTGGGATATCTCCTGGAGTGGCTCGGCATGGAGGATGATCCGAGTCCGCTCGGGATCAAACCCCGAAGGGAGTATACCCCCAGGACTCTGCAGGAGATGATCCCACGGGGAAAGGTCAGGAGAAGCCTGATAGGCGTCATCTATGGCGACGGCAACAACTTCGGGGCGATCCTCCAGCGCCATTCCTCCATCTCCGACGCCATACAATGGTCCAACAGGGTCGAGAGGACGATCAAGGCCGCCACCGCCTTGGCCGTCGCCCGATCGTGTCAGGAGGGGGCGATGAGCCTGAACGATGGATGGCGTCCCGGATCACCACCTCCCCTGGAGAAATTCCCCTTCCAGATCCTCGCCCTAGGCGGAGATGATCTGAGCCTGATATGCTGGGGGAGGGTGGCGCCGAGGTTCTGCGAGAGGTTCGTCGCCCTGACCGATATGGAGCTTTCACCCGGGGCATCCTTTTCGCTCGGCGGGCTTGTATGCGACGACAAAACCCCTATCCAGATCGCCGTCGAGTTTTCCGAGTCGGGCCTCATGAAATGGGCCAAGAAGGCGTGGCGCGGATCGGAGGGAGGTGGAACGATCGCCCTGATGCTGGCCGACTCCCCCGAAAAGGTGCCTTCAGATCTGAAATCCTATCTCGAAAGGATGTTCATCAAGAGGGGAAGGGTCGGGGAGATGTGCATGACGCTCAGGCCGTTGAGGGCGGAGGAGCTGAGGTTCCTGCTGGAAAAATCCCGCCGCATGAGCATCCCTCATAGGGGAAGGCTCTACAGAACGATGCAGTCCTTCCTGGAGGCCAGCCCCTTGGCCGCCATGCTGTATTACGTCTATCAGAGGGGAAGAGGGGGAAAGGAGTTCTTCGAGGAGCTCGAGTCGGCCGAAAGATCGGGATCATGGCGGAAGATCTTCGGTTTCAGATACCTTCCGGCACATAAACTCCACCGCCGACCCTTTGGCGAAAGTGATCGGGAAGAGGCTATCTTCTGCCCGCTGTGGGATCTGGTTGAGATCATGAAGATGCTCGAATAACGGCATAGGTTGAAATCAAACCTTAGCTGCACCCTCCAGGGTGCGCTAAATACGCAGGCTAAAGCCTGCGGCTACTGGAAGCAGGCTGAAGCCTCTTGCCTGCCAGCACCTGTCTGCCGATAGGCAGAGGCGGACAGCTACTGAAGTGTGCTGATTGAGGGGTGTCATGATGAAAAAGCGGTTCACCCTGAGTTTAGAGGGGGTGCTCCTCTCGCCGCTGCACATCTCAGGGCCGGGGGAGGGCCTTCCGCTTGTCGATAGGTGCATCCAGGTCGATCACCGCGGAGTTCCGCTCATACCGGCCTCAAGCCTGAGAGGCAGGGTTAGGGCACACCTCGAACGGCTGGCGAGGTCGTTCGGTCATCCCATCTGCACCCCGCCACGACCTGAGCTGACCTGCCCGCACAATCCCTCCGTACCTCCTCCATGTCTGGTGTGCAGGATCTTCGGGAACAACTGGATGCGTTCCAGCGTCTCCTTCACCGATATGACCCCGATCTCCTATCCGAAGGGGCCGCCTCCGCCTTGGCATCGAACCGGGGTGGGGATAAGCAGATATACGGGAACTGTCAGGGAGGAGAGGCTCTTCGTCACCCAAGCCCTGCCGGCCGAAGGGATGGTCTTCCAGGGCGAGATCGAGGGGGAGTTGGAGGAGGAAGAGCTGGGATGGCTGATAGCCGCATGCAGAACGGTCAATCACATCGGCGGGGAGAAAGCCAGAGGTATGGGGAGGATCGAACTGAAGGTCAAATCGCTCCTCATAGCCTATCCCGAAGGTGAAAGGGAGGAGAATTGGGAGAGATTCGTTCGGATCGCCATCGAAAAGGAGGTTGAAGGTGATCGAACTTGACCTCATACTCAGGCCGATCTCGCCCCTCCTTATCGGAGGCGGCATGGACGTGAGAAACGTCAGACGGAGCCGGCCTTTCATCCCCGGAAGCGTTCTGCGCGGGAGCCTGGCGGTCGAGATGATCAGAGCTGCTGAAGATATGCCCGGGCTGAAGGAGCTATTTGAAGCTCTCTTCCTCGGCGATCGGCCCGCCATGTTCGATCCGCTCTACCCGACATATGAGCTCAGCGATGAGGTCATCCCGGCGCCGGTGACCGCTGTCACATGTAAGGATTACGGCGTGGAACATCTCCTGGCCGATACGTTGATCTCCAGGATGAGACCCGATAGATCCTCCCGACAGATATGCCCGAAGTGTGAGGGAGGTCGGCTGGAAAGATGGAGGGGGTTTATATCCCGAGGAAAGGATATGGGATATGTCTCCCTCTCGGATGTGCCCAGGAAAATGCATGTCAAGGTGGGGTTGAACAGATATACCGAGACCGCCGAGGAGGGGATACTCTACGCGCTGGAAGCCATCGAGCCGAAGTTGATCTTCCAGGGGAAGCTGAGAATCGATGAGGGAATGTGGGGGAAATTGGAGGGGTTTTTGAAGATGAGGTTCAAAAGGGAGGATGAGGGATATAGGATCAGGATCGGCGGCGGCAGGGCGAGGGGATACGGCCTTGCGATCCTCTCCTTCAGGCGGAGCTCACATGTATCGATCGAGGAGAGGCTGGAGGGATTTCAGGGGGCGATCGCAGATCCAAGGCACATCTATTTCACGCTCACCGCCATATCGCCCGTGCTGATCCTGAGCGAGACGGGGGAGAGCGAGATGAACCTACCCGCCGGGATGATCGCCGAATGGGTCGAACCGATCCCGGAGGGCACCATGGTCGAGGCCGAGGAGCTGACCGGATGGTCCGAGGCGTGGGGCATGCCCAAGCCGATCCTTCAGGCGATAGGCGCCGGAAGCGTCTTCACCTTTAGGGCTCCGGCCTCGAAACGAGGGGAGCTCATCCCCATATTGCGCCGAATTCATATGGAGGGGATAGGCGAAAGACGGGCGGAGGGGTTGGGAAGGGTCTCCATCTGTGACCCGTTCCACCTCGAAAGGATACAAGCCAAATCGTAGCCGCATCCTTTAGGAGGCGTTAATCCCAGGCTGAAGCCTCATTGGGTTATGAAACGGGAGGTGATCGACATGATGAGCGACGACGAATTGGTCATAATGGCCGAAAGATTGATCGATAGGTTCAAGGATAAACTCCAGGATAAGCTCCGGAGGCAGATCTCAGAGGGCAGAACGCAGCTATCGAAGGCGATAGAGGTCGCCAAGGCATCCAGATCCTTCCCCGTCTTCATAAACTGGGTCAGATATCAGATGGCCCGGGAGGGAACGTCCGGGGGAACGGCGTCCGAGATATGGAGGATCATCGGCGAGGCGATCTGCGCCTCTGCAACACAGATAGAGAGATCCGATTCCGACCCTCAGGCGGCGATCTCATCGCTCATCAAGTTCCTCGGCTATCTCCGGAGGGCCTTCATCGGCATCGACTATATGGACAGAATACCCGCCCTGGGAGGTGAGGGATGATCTGGGAAAGCTTGCAGAACCTGATGAAGATAGAGGGGGTGCTGCATCTGGAGACGGGCATGAGGATAGGAGCGGGGATGCAGTCCACCGAACCCACGGCCTCAGACCTCCCTGTCATTCAACTGCCCGACGGAAGGCCCTTTATCCCCGGCTCCTCCCTGCGAGGCGCCGTCAGAAGCCATATGGAGAGGATCGTGAGGGCGATGGAACCGGTGGAATCGAGGCCCTACTCCGGCAGAGGAGCGTGTAACCCCGTCGTCCAGGAGGAGTGGTGCATAACGGCCGATCAGATGCGGAGATGGAGGGGGGAAACCGGAGAGAGGGAAAACCCCGACCTGGAGCTCGCCAGGAGGATATGGGGGGAGTCGTGCAGGATCTGCAGGCTCTTCGGCTCGCCCTGGCTGGCCTCGAGGCTGAAGATATCGGATCTCATCCCCATCGGCGAGCCGATGACCCAGGTGAGGGACGGGGTCGCCATAAACAGGGATAAGGAGACGGTCGAAAACAAGTTCGACTTCGAGGTGATCGCTCCCGGGGCGAGGTTCAAACTGGAGATGGTGGCGGAAAACCTGGATGAGACCGAAAGGGGATTGATCGCACTTATGCTGAGCGAGATGAGGAACGGGAACGTCCAGATAGGCGGGTTCAAAGGTCGAGGACTGGGATGGATCACCCTTGAGGACCTCTCCATCCGATTCCTCGATTACACCGATAGGTCGGCCGTCGGGAGATATCTCCTTGAGGGAAGGATGGAGGAGGTTCAGGAGGGGAGGATGAGGGAATGGATCGAGATACTTCTCGAGGATATGGAGGTGAGCGATGCATAGCAGGCTCTACAACGAGATCGAGATCCACCTCCGACTCGCGCCCTCTTCACCCTTGCTCATCAAGTCGGGCGATACCGGCCTGAGCGATATAGATCCAACCCTGCCCGACATGTCCTTCGTGAGAACCTATAGGGCCGATCTTGGCTACGAGACGGTCTACATCCCCGGATCGTCCCTCAGGGGAGTTCTGAGAAGCCACGCCGAAAAGCTGCTTCGATCGGTTTCCCCCGACCTGGCCTGTCAGATAACGGGCGGAAGCTGCCTGAGGATGAAGAAACTCAGGGAGAAGAACCTGGACGGACCCAAGGCATATCTGGAGTCGTGTTACGCCTGCCGCCTCTTCGGAAACACGGCCGTGGCATCCAGGGTGAGGATATCGGATTTTCATCCGATAGGGGCGACCAGAACCGAGGTGAGATACGGAGTCGCTATAGACAGGGTGACGAACGCCGTGGCACACGGACCGTTTCAGATGGAGGTGCTCATCGAGGGGACGTTCGAGGGGGAGATAACCGCTCGCAATTTCACGCTCGGCCAGCTCGGCCTTATAGCCGCCGGAATCCTCGATATGGCCGACGGCCTTCTGCCTCTGGGATTCGGGAAATCCAAGGGGTTGGGCGTAATGGAGGTTGAGGTGCAGAAGGTGATCTTCAGATCGATCAGAGACCCCAGGGGCGCCCTGAAAGGGGTGGGGTTGTTAGCGGAGGAGGATGTGAGGAGGCTATACCGCCTGCCGGAGGGCAAGGGGCAGTCCCTGCCCGTCGGGAAAGAGGCCGAGCGCCGAGGCCCGTTTTACCTATTGGAATCCTCCGGCCGGGAGGCCGGGGAATGGCTCGACGCCCTCACGCCGGTGTGGCTCGAGGAGGTGTCAGAATGAAGGGGTTCGTCCTTAAAGCGGAAGGCGAAACGGCGGAGCTCTGCCGGATGCTGAGTGAAAGGGGGATGCTGCCGCCGGAGGGATCATTCTGGTTCGCATGGAACGAAACCGAGATCGTACTGCCGCGAAGGCTCGAGGAACCGGACGAGATCGAAGGGAGATGGGATCTGATCAGGGTCTTCTCCGAAGAGATTGAGCTCAGGGCGTTCAGACGAAACGGCGAAATCATAAACCTGATCCTCATCGAGGGTGAAAGCGAAGATGAGATCGACCTTGTGGGGACTGAGCTCCTGGAGGTCTGTCCGAACATCACGAACGGAAACAGAATACTGTGGGGGGAGAGGATGAGGTTCCGAGGGGAGGAGGCCAGGGGTGTGGTGACCTTCCCCAGGGTCCTGGATTACGGCGTTCAGGCCCCTCTGGAGATGGCGCTGACGGCCAGCGTGTGGAACTATCTGGACGATCTGATGCGGCTCAGACATGTCAGATACCGATCCATCGAACCGGCGGAGCTCGGATCGATCGCCGTCAAACCCATCGGGAGGTGAACGGATGAGAGGAGCGGAAAAGCCGTTCGACTTCGTCCTCATAGAGGATGATCTGATAGATCACGGTCCGGCCAGGGACAAAGCCGCAGGCCATCACATGATCGAGAGGGGGAGAACCTCCGGATATATCAAAGCCGTGATGATCGCCCTCACCCCTATTCAGGTGGCATGCGGGCTGATGAAGCCGGTCAGGGTGAGGAAAAAGGGACGATGGACGGAGGAGATCGCATCGGACCACTACCGGATAAGGGATAACGCCGTTATACCGGGCTCATCCCTGAAGGGGGCGATAAGGGCCGTGGCGGAGGCCATCTCTCCCTCCTGCCTCGCCGTCCAGGAAAGGCGCACCCGATCGAGCGCACCGAAGAAGCTGCGCCAGTGCTCGATAAAGGGCGGCAGGATCTGTCCGGCATGCCGGATCTTCGGGACGATGGGGTATCAGGGACTGGCCCGCTTTCACGACGTCGCCCTCCCACCGAGATCCCTCATCATGGCAAGGGTGCCAATCCTGTGGCAGCCCGGAGGCAAAGATAAAAGGAAACTCGCATCGTTGTATCTCGAGGAGGACGGATACGTGAAGGGACGTAAGTTCTATCACCACGCGCAATACGCCCGAGGACCTGATGCGAGGGTGGCGGTCAAAAAGGGCGTCAGGGCCGAGATGAAGGTGACCTTCGAGAACCTGTCTGAGCCGGAGCTCGGCCTGCTCATCGCGGCCATGGGATGTCATCCTCTGAAACGGTTCCCCATAAAGATCGGGGCGGGGAAACCGGTGGGATTGGGCTCCGTCGAGGTGGAACCCATCGAGATGGGGATCCTACAAAGGGATCAGATCACGGGCACAGGAAGGCTGGGAAAGATGAAAAGGATATCGGGCGACGAGATGTGGAAGCTGATCGCCAGATGGACCTCCGCCGCCGAAAGGGAGGGGACGATATCAGGCGAGTCGCTGGAGAGATTGGCCGAGATATACGACAAAGGAGGATTGGAACACAACGCTCCGTCGGGTATCTATTAGGGACCTAACCCCCTGGCCCCCTTCCCTGCGAGGGAAGGGGGAATCCTCTGGTGAGGGGAAGGTATGCCCCCCTCCCCGCTCCGGGGAGGGGTTGGGGGAGAGGTCAAGAGATCAAGACCTAACCCCCTGGCCCCCTTCCCTGCGAGGGAAGGGGGAATCCTCCGGTGAGGGGAAGGTATGCCCCCCTCCCCGCTCCGGGGAGGGGTTGGGGGAGAGGT
>CAZHVH010000031.1:3925-7738 GCA_964535855.1 uncultured bacterium | reverse complement strand
CAAAAAACGATATAGGAGGTGAACCGTGAAGACGGATTGGACGGAGATCATGAGGGAGGCTGAGAAGGTAGCCAATCAGCTCATAAGAAGGGGGGTCGATCTCAACGAGGCGCAGAAGCTGCTCGATATCTACGTCCAAAGCGGTTACGACGAGGGGATGATCGGGAGATATCTCGAGACGATGGCCAAGAACCCGCCGCAGAGAAGCAGGAAAAGCCAGGGATACTTCAGAGGGCTGAGGGAGATATGGAGGATATGGAGCCCCGAGTTTACGGGAAAGGAGAAGGCGATGGCCTGGGGATGGGGCGTGAGGATGGCAAAGGTGCATTCAAATCGATGAGGGGAAAACGAGGATGTATCTAGGACGATACAGGTTCACCATGATCGCTCAGGAGGAGATAAACCTGCCTCCCTTCACCGGATCGATCCTGAGAGGCGGGCTCGGATACTCGCTTAAGAAGCTGGTCTGCATCACTAGGAGGAAGGAGTGCCGTGGATGTATTCTGGAGGAGAGATGCGCCTACAGGCTCATCTTCGAAACCTCACCCTCCGCTGAGACCTCTAAATTCAGGGAGATCTCCCAGCTTCCAAGACCTTTCGTCCTGAAGATCCCCTTCGATCCGAAGGCGAGGAGGATGAGGATAGGAAGGGGTGAGACCTTCATCTTCCAATTGATCCTGATGGGCAGGGCGATTGACCTTCTGCCACATGTCATCGTATCCATCTCCAAGCTTGCGGAGGCGGGATTGGGGCGTGACAGAGGCAGGGCATCGCTCCACTCCGTCCACGCCGTCGGCCTGGAGGATGAGAGGCTGATATATGACGGGATGAGAGGGAGGCTCTTCGATCCGCCCGAACCCATATCCTCAGACCGAATCATCTCGTCCTTCTCCCTCCCCGACCCCCACAGGATAGCGATCGACTATCTGACGCCCACAAGGATCAAGGTGAAAGGGGATCTCGTCTTCCCGATCCGATTTCATCACCTGATAAAGTCGCTGCTTCACAGGATCTCCATGCTTTCATATCTCCATTGTGGCCGAAGCCCCGATCTGGATTACGACGGGCTGATGAGGGCGGCCGAGAGGGTGGAGATGATCGATGAAGGTCAGAGATGGCTGGAGATCAGCAGATACTCCTCGAGGCAGAGGACGAAGATGTATGTGGGCGGAGCGATCGGGAGGGCATCCTATCGATCGGATGAAGATCTATCCAGGTTTATCCCCCTTCTCGCCCTGGGCGAGTGGATCAACGCCGGAAAACTCACCACAATGGGATTGGGATCGTTCGAGGTGATAAGATGAACGAGGATATGAGAGCAATTCTCATCGCCTCATTGCTTCATGACATCGGCAAGTTCAGCCAGAGGGTGTCAAACGAGGCGAGATGGCGTCATGAGACCTTCACACAGAGCTTCCTGAGGGCTTTCTCGGAGAAACTCGGCGATCAGGCGGGCAGGATCATAGACCTAGCTGCAACCCATCACGGGATCGTCTCGGACAGGGCCTCGCTCATAATCAAGATCGCCGATGCCCTATCATCGGCCGAGAGGTACGCCGAGATGAGGGGAAGGGTGACTCCGGACAGGGCAGCTCTGGTCTCGATCTGTTCCAGGATCAAGCTGACGGAGAGGCCGAGCGGAGAGGTCTTCCTGCCCTTGAGAAAGCTCTCTCTCAGAAGGGAGGATATCTTCCCATCCGAAAGCGAGAGCGTGGGAGAGGATGAATACAGGCGACTATGGGATCGGTTCGCCGAGGAGCTGAGGAGGATAGAGGGTGAGCTTTCATACGGGACCTGGCTTTCGCTTCTGAAGGTCTTCACCCGATCCATCCCATCGGCGACCCCGTGGGAGAGGGACGCGATGGCGAGGACAGTGCCGGACATACCGCTTTACGATCACGCTAAGACCACAGGGGCGATCGCCGCTGCCCTGGCCGCCTTCAGCGGGGAGGAGCTGCCGGATGAGACCCTGCGGGCGATCTCAGACCTTTTGGCGCGGTTCAGAGAGCCGGGGTTCATCGGTCTGATAAGAGGAGAGAGGGTCACCTCTCAGCCGCTCTTCCTGATGGTGAGGGGAGATGTGGGAGGTATACAGAGCTGGCTTTATAGGATCACCAGGCCGGAGGCCGAAAGCTATCGCCGGGTTGCAAGGAGGCTGCGGGGAAGATCCTTCTACATCCAGCTTCTGGCGATGGCTGCCGCCGACTGGATCAGAAGGGAGGCCGAAATGCCCCCGGCCAACCTGCTCTTCTGCGGAGGCGGGATGTTCGACATGCTCCTGCCGATGACGGAACGGATACGTGACATGCTCCCGCAATGGCGAAAAAGGCTCGCCGAGTGGATGCACGAAAGCTTCCTGGGGGAGCTGAGCCTGGAGCTGGCCTGGGTCGAGCTTTCACCGGCCGACTTCTACGATTTCGGCTCGGTCTATTCGAGGCTATCCGCCGAGATGGATCGCAGGAAGCTGAGAAGATCGTCTCCCATCCTCTCCGACCCGCAGTTCTGGCGGACATCGCCCGTTCGGTTCGTCTGCCCATACTGTCAGACGACGCCCGTAGGGGCCCCTGGAGAGCAGTGCTCGATCTGTCGATGTCAGGAGCTCTTAGGCGCAAGTCTGCCGAAGGCCGAATACATGATCCTCGCCGTCTCCGAGGCGAGGGATGCCCTGGAGGGGATCGAAAGCAGGGTGGAGTTCGACATGTTCCAAACCACCATCGCCATAGCCGATTCCTCCCGATGCAGGGAGGCGGTCGAGAGATGGGAGGGAGGGGAGCTGACCCTCCTTAAAAGGGATGATACGGACGGGTTCCTTGAGCCGATGAGGTGGAGGGGCGGAGGAAAGGGAATGACGTGCGGGATCTGGCTTAACCCATCGATCATCCCCGTAGCCCGTCACAGATGGCTCGCTCCGGGGAGATCGATCGGTGAGGAGGTTCGCGAGGGTGAGACGCTGGATTTCGGTGAGATAGCCGCCCTCAGCGACGGAGCTGAGATGATAGGCGTTTTGAAGATGGACGTGGATAGGCTCGGATCGATCCTCTCATCCGGCATGTCCCCTCCCAGCATATCGAGATCGGCCACGCTGAGCGACGCCATAGATCTCTTCTTCAGCGGCTGGCTGCCGCGGATATGCCTGAGCCACGCCGAAAGCTGGCGGAATGGCCTTCCGCCGGATGATGAGAGGGGAGATCTGGTCGAAAATCCGTTCTATGTCCTCTATTCGGGCGGGGATGATCTGATGATCATAGGGCCTTGGGACGGGGTGATCCATCTGGCCGAGAGGATAGAGACCGATTTCACCCTATACTGCGGCGAAAACCCCGACATCACCATCTCAGGCGGGATAGTCGTGGTCAAACCCAACACGCCCGTTCAGATCTCGTCAAACCTCGCCTCATCGGCGCTTGAGAGATCAAAATCGAGGGGACGGAACCGGATAACCGCCTTCGGCGAGACCGTCGGGTGGGAGGATTACCGCGAGGCGATTCGCTTCGGCGAGGAGCTCGCCCAGGCCATCCTCGCCGGCGATGTGCCCAGAACCTTTCCGCATTTCCTCCTGCGGCTCGACGAGCACGACATAAACTGGGTGCCCAAGCTCTACTACGTCGCATCGAGGAGGATGAGCCTCGAGACGATCGAGAAGCTCAACTTCTTCGATCGGGTCACCCGTCTTAAACCGAGAGGAGGTGTTACCATAGCCACGTCATACGCTATACTCAAAACCAGATCCCCGTAGCTTTTATGACCTAACCCCCTACCCCCCTTCCCTGCGAGGGAAGGGGGAACTCCTTTGGTGAGGGGGAGACATGCTCC
>CAZHVH010000031.1:0-3825 GCA_964535855.1 uncultured bacterium | reverse complement strand
TGAGGGGAAGGTATGCTCCCCTCCCCGTTTCGGGGAGGGGTTGGGGGAGAGGTTAAAAAACCTAATAAGGGAAGGGGAAATCCTCGAGGAGGTGAAGGATGAATAGATCGGGCGGCTCTCTATCCGAATTCCAGGAGATGATCCGACCCCCGCGGCCTCTCTCCGATCTGCTCGATCCGGAGAGGTTCGCCCCGGCGGACGGGATCGCCGATAGATTGGCGAGGGAATTCGGGAAAGACCTCAACACCACCCAGCTCAGAAAGGTTTTCAACAGGATCAAGGCCATGGACAGAAGGCTCAAATCCTATGGAGATGAAGATGAGCTGGGCGGTGAGATCAGAGGGGAGATCTCGCTCCTTATACCCGAGCTGGCATACGCCGCCGGAAGAGGGACGATACCTGACGGGTTCTACAGCCTCATGAAGCTGCTCCTCGATAGAAACAGGCTCAGAACGGTCGGCGACTTCCGGCGGCTGGTCCAGTTTTTAACCGCCCTCCTGGCCTATCACAAACTCTACGAGAAATATGAGAAAAAGGAAGGAGAATGAGATGGAAAGGAGCCATGGATTCACCTTCAAGGGCAAGTTCATAATCTCCGCCAGAATGAGATGCCTGACGGGCATCCACATCGGCGGGGCGAGCGAGGGATTCGAGATAGGAGGGGTGGATAACCCCGTCATCCGAGACCCCATGACCGATATGCCCTATATCCCGGGATCATCCCTCAAGGGCAAGATGAGACACCTGCTGGAGTGGGCCATAGATGCCAAAGCCGTCCGAGAACCCCATCCGAAGCACGGGGTTTATACCGCCTGTCACTGCGGCAAGTGCCCGTCGTGCAGGCTCTTCGGCGTCTCCTCGGACGAAACCGAAAGGAGGGAGATAGCCGGCCCAGCCAGGCTTACCGTCAGGGACGCCAAACCGTGCAAGGAGACGATCGATATGTGGAGGAAAACCCTGGGCGAGGAGACATACACCGAGCTGAAGATGGAGAACTACATCAACCGTCTCACGGCGGAAGCCACTCCCAGGACGATGGAAAGGGTGCCGGCCGACTCGACCTTCAAGGTGGAGATGATATTCGACGTTTATGACCCTGAAGGGGATAGAGAGCTCATGCGAAATCTCCTTTCGGCTATGCTCCTGCTGGAACATAGCGCCCTGGGCGGAAACGGATCGAGGGGATACGGCAAGGTGAGGTTCGAGCACATAAAGATAAAATGGTTCCCCGTCACCTACTATACCGAGAACAAACCGCCCGTCAAGATCGGGAAGTTCGAATCGATCGAGGAGATCATCGAGGGGTTCGACGGGATAAGCTGGCAGGCATGGGGTGGGTGATGTGGCGGATCGTCTACCTTCATCCGCTGAGCCCCATATCGACATGGCCCAGGTCGGACACGATCTTCGGAGCGGTCTGCTGGGCGTTGAGGGCTCTATACGGGACGGATGGGCTTATGGGATGGCTGGACCGGTTCTCCTCCGACGATCCGCCCTTTATCCCCTCCTCCGCCTTCCCTTTCACCAGATCCGACGGTAAAACGATCCGCTTCCTGCCCAAACCCCTCTCGCTCCTGCCTCAGGGGGATGGAGGAATGGAGGAGAAAGACGCCATCAAAATCCTGAAAAGGGCGAGCTTCATCTCGGAAGGGATGCTGAGAGAGATGCCGGAGACGAATGAGCTCCCCTCGCTCCTCACGAAGGGCGATATCGTGATCTCAGGCGAGTGTATGATGTGGAGGAGGGAAAGGGCGAAGGGCGAGATCTACAGCAGGAGGATCGTCCGACATACCTCGGTCGATAGGGTGATGCTCTCAGGAGCTGAGGGATTGTTGTTCTATGAGGAGCAGATCTCCTTCAGCTCAGGGTCGGGCCTCTACTTCATGGCGAAGGTCAGCCAGGATTTTCCACTTGAGCCGGCCATGAGATACCTCGAACACACCGGCATAGGGGGAAATAGGTCGGTGGGAAAGGGACATTACCGGATCGAGATATCGGAGATCGAGTCGCCGGAACAGGAATCGATGGGCGAGGGAAGGGTGATGTTGCTTTCAAGATGTATACCTCATCCGGATGAGTTCGATTGGGAGGACGAGGGAAGCGCCTATAGGGTCATAACCCTCAGGCCCAAGCTGGAGTCCAAATTCACGCGGGCAGGCCAGCCGCTGTACAAGGGGATCATCAGAGCTCTGGCCGAGGGCTCCGTCCTGAAACCCATACATCCTAAACCCTTCTACGGCAGGCTTGTACCGGCGGTTGACCGGATACTCCATAACGGCCTTTCCCTCGCCATGAGGGGGTTGGGAGGTGAATGAGATGCAAGAGGGCCAGACGCTCAGGCTGAAGGTGAAAACCGTCACTCCGATCTTCATCGGAACCGGGAACGAGCTCAAAAGAATGGACTTTATCCTCGACGGCAAGGTGATCAGGGTGATAGATCAAGAGCATTTCATCCGATCTCTCACACGACAGCAAAGGGATTTCTTCCTGAGATGGATCGAAAACCGGATAAGTGAGAGGAGGGATCGAAAGAGACCTTCCTCCCTTTCCCTGAGAGGCTTTCTGTCGGAACTGACAAGGAAGGGCGAGGTCGACCGGAGGGCTCTTCTGGGAAGATCCACCTCCTATCTCCTCCCCTACACCTACATCCAGCGGAGAGATGGACGGCCGAATATCAACAGAATAAAGGAGTGCGTCAAAACGCCTGACCACAGGCCCTACATTCCAGGAAGCGAGATCAAAGGCGCTATCCGAACCTCCATGCTGATCGACATGCTGCAGAGCGATGAGATATTCAGATGGTTCGCCGATAGCATCAAAG
The DNA here is from genome assembly GCA_964535855.1 of uncultured bacterium. Classification (GTDB taxonomy): domain Bacteria; phylum Poribacteria; class WGA-4E; order B28-G17; family B28-G17; genus JAGGXZ01. Next base: position 1,004 of record CAZHVH010000031.1, on the reverse strand, counting down.
ATCTGAACGAGAGCCTCAAGCGGGAAAGAAACTCACGTGAGAAAAGGAAGATCTTAAACCAAGGCTGGAAGGAGATCGAAGATGAGCTTCTTAGAGGCAGCCGTAGCGAGGCCCATTACGACCTGATGAGAGGGGTACAGGTGGGGGATTCACTGCCGCTCCCGATCCGGGCGTTGAGGATTGAGTTTATCTCCCTGCAGGGCTCGTCGAGAAGATTCCCACTATACGTTGAGACGATCTCTCCAAATCAGGAGACGGAAATTCAGATCACTATCGCATCGGCTGAAAGATGGATGGAGGAGGTGGGGCTTTCCGACAGGGAGGAATGGCTCTCGTGGGATAGGATACGCAGGGCGATTTACGCGAGATCGAAGCTCATCCTGGAGGAGGATGAACGGTATTTCAGGGGGAATACGAGGGTAGGGGATGAGATCGAGAGATTGAAAAGGTTAAACGCCCTCGATTCACCTCTCCTTCGACTCGGATGGGGACAAGGATTCACGGGGATCACCCTGACCCTGCCGCTGAAGATGAGAGGGGAATCGGTTTTCGAGGATCTGAGGCGATCGCTATCGAGGGCTTATAACCAATATGGGAGAACGCATCCCGGCAGATTCCCACAGACCAGGAGATTGGCGGTGGATGAGGAGGGCAATCCCAGGACTCCGCTGGGATGGGTGAAGCTGATGCCCGACGGAACCTCGTAGCCGCGGGCAGGCCGCGGCACAGGCAGGCCCGTGCTTATGGCGCGCCCTTCAATGTGCGACTACGATTCGAGCTTACCGACACGCTGATCGCTCGACAGACATGTCCTTATCCTCATGCTCTGTAGCCGCAGGCTTTAGCCTGCGTATGCACTTGACAAGGTTCCGGCGATCGATTATAATCGGATGTCGACAGATCAAATTTTCGATCGCCGCTAACCTCTTTGACCCCCCAAAATAGGGGCAGGTTAGCGGAAGGGTCGAAAATGGGCATGAGCCCTTACGACATCTGGGTTTTCG
>CAZHVH010000030.1:0-17083 GCA_964535855.1 uncultured bacterium | reverse complement strand
CGGCATGTGAGTAGGCGATCCAGACGTATCTGTCATCGACGGCGATCCACCTGATTCTGTTGGTGACAAGTCCGTCCTCGACCTTTATAACCTTCCATTCTCCGGTTTTCACATCGTATCTCCGAATCCCCGACATGGACATGGCCATCCATACGTAGTCCCCGTCCGGCACAACGGCCTCAACGTCCTCGAAAGGCAGTCCGGAGGTATCGGGCGGCGTCAGTGTCTCCCATATCTCGTTTCTCCTGTCGAATCTGCTGAGGGAGGGGCCGTCGATGAAGGTAACCCAGACGTAATCCTTTGATATCACCACCTTATCCACCACGCTGCTGAGCAGGCCATCCGAGACGGTATAGAGATGCCATATGTCCCTGATCTTATCGTATCTGAGCGCCCCTCCGTCGGTGCCGAACCATACCTCCCTTTCATCGGCGGCTATCCAGCTCACCCTGGAGATCTGCCTCTCGTCATCCGGGTCCAGGATCACCTGTCGCGTGTAGCTCCTCCACACCCAATTTCGTTTATTAACCCTGAAGATCGCCCCATCATGAGTTCTGTACCAGTTGCTGAACCACACATCATCGCCGTCCATGAGGATGAAATAGGCGCTGCGGGTCTTGAGGAGATCTCTTCTCGGCAGAGCGGTATACCTAACTGTCCTGCCGGAATCCGGGTCGACCGAGAAGAGTCCCTTACACGTGCCGAGCCACACCCTCCCGTCGTAAACGGCTATCCTTTTGATCTTACACCTGGACAGCTCCGAATCTATCGGTCTGGAGATTCGCCCCGTTTTGGGGTCGTAGGCAGCAGGTCCGGTCGGCGTCCCAATCCAAACGATCCCGCGTTCGGCGTCATAAGCCAACGATGTGACGTTCTCGTTGGGAAGACCGTCCGGGATGTGATAGCTCCCCTTCTGATCCCCTGTTTGATCCAGCAGTTTGAGCCCTTCCCTGGTTCCGATCAGAATTCGATCTCCCAGGATGAGGACATCGTTGACGTAGCCGTCGATCATCCTCCTCGACGTAGATCCGATCAGCCACAGTCCGGAATCGGTGCAGATCATCATCTCACCGTTCGGTAGTCGGGATATGGCGTTTATCCTCCTTCCCTCCAGCCCGGCGATCGGGCTTAAGCTCTCCTCAGGATGTGTGGGATCGAATCGATATAGGCCTGATCTCGTTCCAAGCCACCCCACCCTGTCCACGACGAGGATATCGGTCACGAGCTTGTCCTTAAGCCTGCCGTTACCCGTGAAGAAGGCCCATCTGCCCCCTTTGAACCTCCCGAAACCGAAATCGGTTCCGAGCCAGATCTCGCCGCCGTAGGATGTAATCGCCGTGGCGAAATTGGAGGAGAGACCGGATTCCCTTCCATATCTGCGCCATCTTTTCCCGTCGAATACCCCTACTCCTTCATCCGTGGCAGCCCAGATCAATCCGTCCTCACAGCGGAGGATATCGGCCACCCTGTTGCCGGGCAGCCTCGTGAGCCGTCTGAAGATGGTCCATCTGTTATGGGTCTTGTCGTAGAGCGTCACACCGTCCTCATACGTTCCGAACCATACCTCATTGCGATGGACGAAGATGCAGGTGATGTGATCGCTCGAAAGGCCGTCCTCGGTCGTGTAGTTTATCCAGGTGTTGACCGACTTGATGTACCTCTGGACGCCGGCGTTAGCTGTGGCGATCCAGATCTGATTGCCGTCCACCGCTATGTCGGTTATGTAGTTGCTAGCCAGCAGATCGCTTTGTGTGAAGGACTTGACGAAGGCTTGATCCGTTCGGCTGTAGAGGCTTATCCCGCCGGAGAAGGTTCCAAACCACACGGAATCCTCGTCCACGGCGATTGACGTGATCTCGTTTTCAGCCAGGCCGTCCGATTTAGAATAGCGGTTCCACGAATCGGTCGCCTTGTCGTATCTATCCACACCACCTCTGTTGAGTCTTCTCCAATCCCCTCTGAACATACGCCTATCCATGCTCGGCCTTTCGGTTCTACTGCCCACCCACACGTATTCGTCCGTCACGGCGATGGCTGTGATCCTGTCGCTTGAGAGGCCGTCCTTTGAAGTCCTCGCGGCCCAGCTATCTATGCGTTTGTCGTATCTGTTAAGACCACCGTCGGTGCCGAACCATATGTAATCCCCGTCCCTCGCGATGCGGTTGACCCTATCGCTGAGAAGGCCGTCCTTCCTGTCGAAGTTCCTCCATGAACCCGTTCTGAGGTCGAACCTCGATACACCTTTATCGGTTGCGATCCAGATCTGGTCGCCGTCTATCAATATATCGTTAACCGAGTCGGAGGCCAGACCATCCGAGACGGTGTAACGTCGCCATCTGTTTTCGGTCCTATCGAAAAGCGACAGACCTCTATCGGTTCCTATGCACACATATCTATCGTCGGCGGCTATCGCCCTGACCCGGTCGCTTATAAGCGTGAACATCTCCGACCGACTCGTTCGATCGGACGATCGCCCTGTGGATTTTGTCTCTATGTCTGTCCTCTTGTGGGAACCGTGTCCGATCGGGCGGGAAACAACCTGAGAGGGAGGGGTGAAAGTCATAAGGCAGGAGCTGATCATCAGCCCCACGGCGACCAATATGACCGCCGTCCCCGCCCTCATCAGAATTTTTAGCTTCACCTTTGATCCTCCAGCCTCTTTAAGATGTATATTAAATTATACATCATGAACCGCACCATAGTCAAAAACAGGAAGTGCTTTCCAACTGCGGACGCTCTCAATGACGACGAAGCCGAACAACTCAATGACTACAAAAGACCGTTTTTTCAAGCTTTAGGGGCGCGCTGGGCTTCCGTCGGGAAGCCTGGTCTGCGTCCACCGCTCCACCTCATCCTTGGGCGGATATCTGGCGGCGAGCTTCTCGTCCACGTCAATCCCCAATCCGGGTTTATCGTTAGGATACATATACCCGTTCCGCACCTCCGGTGTGCCTGGGAAGATCTCATACACCAGATCCGGAAATCTGCACCACTCCTGAACTCCGAAGTTCGGCGTCCATAGATCCAGATGTAGATTAGCGGCATGTCCCACGGGCGAAACATCTCCGGGGCCGTGCCACGCCGTTCGTATGCCGTACATATTGGCGAATATCGCCACGTTTCGCGCCGGCGTGATCCCGCCCATCTGGCTTATATGCATTCGGACGAAATCTATCAGCCTCTCCGATATAAGAGGCTGCCACTCACGAGGATTGTTGAATAACTCCCCCATGGCGATCGGTGTGCTGCACCGCTGACGGATGAGACGAAACCATTCCAGATCCTCCGGTGCGAGCGGGTCCTCCAGGAAGAAAAGCCTGAACCCCTCGACCTCCTTCGCGAACTGGACGGCGTCTATCGGGTGAAGTCTCTCGTGAACGTCATGCAGGAGCTCGATCCCATCCCCCACGGTCGATCTGACGTGTTCGAGCATTCTAATGGTCTGGCGCATGTAATCGCGAGGGTCGAAATAGGCTCCATCCGGAGCACCTTCCGGTTTCACCAGCCTGGTGGGTCTTCCGCCATATCCGCCCATCTGAACGCGGATGTAACGATATCCCTGTTCCATGAACCTGCGTACGTTCTCCTCCACCTCCTTTGGATCGCGGCCGTCGGCGTGGACATAGACGGCGGCCGCCTCCCTACATTTCCCACCTAAAAGCTGATAAAGCGGCATGTCGGCGAGCTTCCCTTTGATATCCCAAAGCGCCATATCCACACCGGAGATGGCGTTGTTCAAAACGGGACCGTTGCGCCAGTAGCTGTGGACCATGGACATCCGCCAGATCTCCTCGATGCGTGAGACATCTCTGCCGATGAGGAAGGGCTTCAGGTGTTTCTCGATGGCGGCGTGCACGGCATGAAACCTCTGGGTGAAGGTCGCACACCCCAGGCCGTAAAGTCCGGGCTCTGAGGTTATGACCTTCACCACGATCAGCCTAGCTCCGGCCGGCTGGGTTACGATCGTCTTCACGTCCTTGATGGTTATCACTTTTCAGCCTCCTCGATCCATATCTCCCGGCCCTCAGCGGCGGATTGGTATAGTGCGTCGAGCGTGCGCATGACGTTGAGAACCTCCTCTCGCTTGACGATCAGCTCCTCCTCGCCCCTGAGAACTCTGATGAAATGCGCCGTCTCCTCCCAGTGGCCGCTGAACTCCACGTCTCTATCGGGGGGAACCTGGAAGGAGACGTTGACCTGATATCGGCCCATGTTGGTGACCAAGGTCAGGGGATCGAGTATCAACCCGCCCTCGGTGCCCAGGATCATAGTGTAGTTGGCGTTCTGCGGTATGTTCGCCGCCCAGCTCGTCTTGAAGGCCACCGTGGCTTCGCCTTCCAGCCGGATGAACCCCACCGCCATATCTTCGACGTCGAACTCGCGGTGGTCATACGGCCTCGGTGTGAGAACCCCCAACGGAGCGCCGCTTTCGGCCAGAGAGGTGGCGAGCCCTTCATCTCTATTGCCGAATTTCGTATAGGTCATGCTACTCACAGCCACAACCTTGGGATTGCCCATAAGCCAGAATATCAGGTCGATCATGTGGACTCCCAGATCGTATATCGGTCCTCCGCCTGAGTGTTTCCTCATATGGAACTGACCCCATTTCGGGATCCCGCGTCGTCGCATGTAGTACGTCTCGGCATAGTACATCTCGCCCAGCTTCCCCATATCGATGATCTCCTTAGCGGCTTTGGATCGGTTGGAGAACCGAGCGCTTTGCCCGACGAAGAGCACCCTGCCGGCGGCTTCCGCCGCGTCGAACATCTCAAGCGCATCCGCATATGAGGTTGCCACGGGTTTTTCGCAAAGGACATGAGCTCCGACCTTTAACGCGGCGATGGTCTGCTCCTTGTGATAGGCGTTAGGCGTGCAGACGGAGACGATATCCGGCCTGACCTCCTCGAGCATCCTCCGCCAATCGCCATAAGCGTGGGGTATCCCGTGCGTCTCAGCCACCAGCTTAGCCCTCTCCTCGAGGATGTCGGCCACGGCCACTATCTCCACGTCATCCTTTAGGTTCTTCCAGGCGGGTATGTGACCCGCGTTGGCGATCATTCCCGTGCCGATGACCGCCACCTTGAAACGTCCTCCGGACATCCTCTTCCCTCCCGATGGATTGATTTACTCGATGATCGTCTGTGAAAGCCCATAGTCAAGCAGTATCCTCTTTCGTGACTCAGCCCACTCTTTGGTGGGCGGCTCCAAACCCTTCAAGGGATAGCTCCGCCCGATGCTCTCATATTTTGACTCCGCCAGCTTATGATAGGTCAAGATCTGGATCTTCTCTACGTTTTTCAGACCTGACAGAAAACGACCAAGGGCATGGTAGTTCGAATCCTCGTCGTTATAGCCCGGCACGAGTGGGATTCGAACCCAGATTCGTTTCCCAATGTCATCCAGCCGGCGAAGGTTTTCCAGTATCCGTCCGTTGGAGACCCCTGTTAGGGTCATATGACGCTCCTCGTCCATATGTTTCAGATCGTAGAGAACAAGGTCTGTGTAGGGCAGGAGCTCCTCCAGGTGCTCCCAGGGTGCAAAACCCGATGTGTCGAGGGCTGTATGTATCCCTTTCTCCTTAGCAGCTTGAAGCAGAGCGAGGGCGAATCGAGGTTGAGCCAGCGGCTCCCCTCCCGAGAGGGTCATCCCGCCGCCGGATGTCTCATAGAAGGGCCGATCGGAGAGGACCTCATCCATCACCTCCTCCACGCTCACCTCACGACCGGCTATCCGCAGAGCCTCGGAATAGCACTCTTCTACGCATGCGCCGCAGCCCAGACAGCGTTCCCACTCGATCAGGTGTCGGCCGTCGATGAAACGATGGACGCCCTGAGGGCAGAGATCGAGACATCGCCCACAGCCGATGCACCTTTGAGGGGTGAAGACCAGCTGTGGCCTTCGGGATATCCCCTCAGGGTTATGGCACCAGAGGCATCGCAACGGACAGCCCTTGAGGAAAACCGTGGTTCGGATTCCCGGACCATCATGGATGGCGAAACGCTTGATGTCGAAGATCATCCCCACCTCAATCCCTCATCCAGCATAGTCAGGTAATTCTCGACCTTGATGTAGTTGGCGACACTGTTGCCCGTTCCAAGGCAATAGCCGCCGTCAGGAGCACAGGTCTCAAGGATATTTCTGACGTAGCGCCTCACCTCCTCGGGGGTTGTCCGACAGAGAAATCCCACATCCACCCCGCCGAGCACGGCTATCCTATCGCCATAGATCCTCTTAAACTCCGTAACGGGCATTATCTCGTCCTCGAAGGAGTGTTTGGCATCGATGCCGACGTATCGTATCAGATCCTCCATCACCTCATCCAGGTTCCCGCACGAGTGCAATATAAGCGGTTTGCCTCGTCGATGTGCGGCCTCGACGATTTTCTTCTGCCACGGGAAGACGTATTTCCTCAGATGATCGGGTGAGATCATGGTGGCCGTTTTGAAGCCCATGTCATCACCCAAAACCAGAGCGCCGACGCAATCCATATCCGCCATGGCCTCATGAGCGGCTAGGAGCAATCCTCCCACCCTCTCGAACATGGCCTCCACCAGATCCGGATCATCATATAGGGCCAGGGATAACACCTCATATCCCATAAGCCATGTGACGTTCTCCAGCACCCCGCTCGTCGACCCGATCACCATCATCCCCTCAGGCAAGCTCCTGCCGATGCGCTCGATGCTCGAAAGATCGATCTCCTGAGGGGAAGGCCATGGATACCTTTCGAAATCCTCCATCGTCTCGATCGTCCCATGATGCTCGTCCACCCACGTTCGCTGCCCCCTGGAAAGCTCCGCCGTATCCGGAGCCGTGAGGAGGTTATGCCGGGGAAGGTTTATGCCGGGGCCGGCCGGGACGTAGTCGTATCCAAGCATGTAGTAGAACCTGATCGCCCTGTCCTCTATCGCCTCAACCTCCTTCTGATATCTTGGATCTACGATGTTATCGGTCTCATTCGTCACGGCGACGACTATCTCCCAGTCGGCGAAGAGCTCATAAAGGGGAACCCTGTCCGGCACTCCCTCCCGGAGGAGGGCCTTGCGTAATTCGGAAAAGTCCGGATTCGGTTTAAACCTAAACCTCATCGCTCCACCTCCGTTATCCGTACTGATAACACATCGAGACGCCGCGGTCAAGGTGAAAGCGCTGAAAGCTATCTGCACGGTTAAGACTATTCCGAAGCGTTGAAAAACCCTTGGTGTTGACTTGAAGTTTCGATTATCGTATCATATAAGTCACAAAGGGCACGGGTTTTGACTAAAACTGGGGTGCTGTGGAGATGTTTATAAAATCGAAGAGGTTGGACAGGCTTCCGCCTTATATGTTCGGCAAGCTCAAGGAGATGACGCTCGAAAGGCGTCGAAAGGGGATAGACGTCATCGACCTGAGCATGGGCAACCCCGACAGACCCACCCCTCCCCACATCGTCGAAAAGCTCCGCGAGGTGGCGCTGGATCCGAAGGCGCATAGATATTCCGCCTCACGCGGGATATTTAACCTGCGTAAAGAGGTATCGAGGTTCTATGAGCGCCGTTTCAACGTGTCGCTTGACCCTGAGACCGAGGTGATATCGGTCATCGGCACCAAGGAGGGGATCTCACACCTAATGCTCGCCCTTCTCGATGAGGGTGACATCGCCCTCGTCCCCGATCCCTCCTTCCCGATCCACATCTACAGCGTCATAATAGCGGGCGGCAGCTTGATGAAGATCCCTCTCCGGGAGGAGAATCAGTTCGTGCCGGATCTAGCTGAGATAGCGAAGGAGATCGTCCCAAAGCCTAAAGTCCTGATCCTCAGCTTCCCCCACAATCCCACCGGGGCGGTGGTTGATCTGGGTTTCTTCGAGGAGGTGGTGAATTTCGCCCGCAGGAACGAGATCATAGTGGTTCACGATCTCGCCTACGCGGACATCGTCTTCGACGGATATGTGGCCCCCAGCATAATGCAGGTAAAAGGCGCTAAAGATATCGCGATCGAGTTCTTCTCGCTCTCCAAGTCCTATAACATGGCGGGATGGAGATGCGGTTTTGCGGTGGGAAATAGGGATATAATCGATGCGCTGGCGAAGATAAAGGGATACTACGACTACGGCATATTCACCCCGATCCAGGTCGCCGCCATAGTGGCGCTGCGCTCAGAGCCCGAGGTGGTCAGACAGACAGCCATGACCTATCAGAGAAGACGTGACGTGCTGGTGGATGGATTGAACAGGATAGGGTGGAAGGTGAACAGGCCGAAAGCGACGATGTTCGTCTGGGCGCCCATACCCGAACCGTACAGGGAGCTGGGTTCACTGGGGTTCTCCACGATGCTGCTGGAGGAGGCGAACGTCTGCGTCTCCCCTGGGGCTGGCTTCGGGTCAAACGGAGAGGGATACGTCAGGATAGCCCTCGTTGAGAACGAACATCGGATCCGTCAGGCCATAAGACAGATTAAGAGGGTGCTCAGGTTGGATGAGGTCAACGCGGGTAAGATATGACCAAACGCCCCTCATCTTTCATCCGATCCGCGGGAGTTTTCGGCTCCATCACCATGGTCAGCCGCCTCTTCGGGCTGACCAGAGATCTGGTCATAGCCTACTTCTTCGGGGCGGGTCTTCTGACGGATGCCTTCTTCGTCGCCTTCGGAATACCTAACCTGCTGCGACGTCTCTTCGGTGAGGGGGCCCTCAATGCCGCCACCGTCCCCGTGATCTCCGGATACATCGAGAGGGGCGAGCGGGAAGAGGGATGGGGGCTGGTAACGGATCTGTTCAATCTCCTTCTCCTTTTGCTCCTTGCTCTGAGCCTGATCGGCATAGCCCTTGCCCCATATCTGATCAGGCTTATGGCCTGGGGGTTTTCGCGAAATCCCGGTCAGATCTCCATCGCCGCCCACCTTCTAAGGGTGATGTTTCCCTATGCCATCTTCATATGTCTTGCAGCGCTGGAGATGGGCGCATTAAACTCCTTCAACCATTTCGCCACCCCGGCCGCCGCTCCGATCATGTTGAACATATGTATGATCTCGTTCACCCTTCTCCCCTCGCTCCTCCTCGATATCCCCGAACGTGAGAGGATAAATTGGCTGGCATATGGAGTTTTGGTCGGGGGAATGCTGCAGATGGGAATACAGATCCCGCCGATGCGCCGTCGAGGGTGGAGGTACGGTTTGAGCTTTAGGCTCACCCCCGACGTCAGACAGGTTCTGCGGCTGATGGCCCCGGCCGCCGTCGGGCAGACGGTGGTTCAGATAAACCTGATGATCGACAGATTGCTCGCCACCTTTCTACCAAAAGGGAGCCTCACGTATCTGTACTACGCCAACAGGCTCGTTCAACTCCCGCTCGGCGTGTTCGGCATAGCCATATCGACGGCGGTCCTGCCATATCTATCGAGGCAGACCGCTAGAGGGGATCTGGAAGGGATGAAGGGGACGCTGATGAGGGCGTTGAGGCTGGCGTATTTCATCTCCTTTCCGGCGATGGTGGGGATGATCGTGCTGAGGGAACCCATCATAGCCCTGTTATTCGAGCACGGCCTCTTCAACAGAGCGGATACGGCGGGGACAGCCTGGGCCTTGCTCTTTTACTCGTTGGGCCTCTTCTCCTATAGCGGCGCCAAAATAGCCTCTCAGGCCTTCTATTCGCTCAAGGACACCAAAACGCCGGTCATCGTGGGGGCGGTCGCCATGATCTGTAACGCCGCCCTCAACCTGATCCTGATGCGAACCTTCCTTAAACACGGAGGGCTGGCGCTCGCCACGGCGATCTCATCCACGATCAACATGGCGCTGCTGATATGGATCCTGAGGAGGAGAATCGGCAGGTTGGGCTCCGTCGATCTGATCCGATCGGCCCTCAGGATCACCGCCGCCGGATCGACGATGGGATTGATCTGCTGGACGGTGATGAGGTATTTGGAGCGGACAGGCCCGGCCCTCATAGTGACCGTGAGCGTGCCGGTGGGGATAGCGGTCTACCTTGTGCTATGCCATCTGTTGAGATCAGGCGAGCTGGAGGAGGTGTTGAAGGCGATATGATGGTGGTTTTGAAGAACTCCATCTCCCTCTTTTCAGCCTACACGCTAGCGAGGCTTCTCTCTTTCGCCCTGACCATCCTCCTGCCCAGGTTTTATCCCGATGAGCTCTTCGGCGCATATCTGTTCTCGATCTCTTTTGCCAACATGATGGTGGTCTTCACCGAGCTGGGCATGCAGGCGCCGCTGATAAGGGAGATGAGCGTCAACCGCTCGCGAGCGGGCGAGCTGGCCTCCAACGCCCTCGCGATACGGGTCATACTCTGCCTGATCACCTTCGGCGGGATAGCGATATACGTCCATCTGATGGGATACCCCCCCAGAACGATACAGATCGCCTATATCCTGGGCGCCTCGGAGCTCATCAACTCCCTCTCCCAGCTCTTTCGATGCGTTTTCAGGGCCTATGAGAGGATGATCTACGAGTCGATCACGGTCGCAATGGACAGGATCATCGTGCTTGTGGTCGGGCTCCTGATCGTCGCGAGGGGATATGATATAGAGGCGTTCTGCTGGGTTGTAACCGGATCGAGCCTGTTCATTCTGATCGTCACGGTTATCATAGCCGAGACGCTGTTCGTCAGGGTGAAGCTCGGCTTTTCGGCGAAGGTCTGGAGGCGGATAATGGAGTGGTCTCTGCCGTTTGCGCTGGCGAACATATTCAGTATGGTCTATTTTAAGCTCGGGATACTTATGCTCTCAAAGCTCTCAGGCGATGAGGCGGTCTCATGGTATGGCGTGGGATATACGATCGTCATGGCCCTTTTGGTCCTGCCGGGCGCCTTTTCAGGGGCGATCTTCCCCGAGATATCGAAGATGTTCGCGGCCAAAGATCCCTCCAAGCTCAAACTCGCATACCAGACCTCCCTCAAGCTGATGCTGGCCGCCGGATTGCCGACAGCTATAACCCTCTCCTTTTCGACCAGGGAGTTCGTTCTGTTGTTTTACGATCCACACCGATTCCCGCCCGGCACGATCGACGCCTCGCTCAGGGTGTTGGCATGGTCGGGTTTCCTCTCCTTCCTCAATTTCATCATGATCGCCTTTTACAGGGCGGCCGACAGACGCAAGGCCTTCACCTTTCTGACGGGCGGGACCACCGCCATCAACTTCATCCTCAACGCCGTCATGATTCCCCGATTCAATCACGTCGGTGCCGCCATGGCGATGGCCCTCTCAGAGCTTTTCTTCCTGCTGGTAAGTTTCATCTACATGGGCCGATCGCTTAATCTCAGGGTCAACTGGGGTTCCTTCGCGAGACCCATCCTCTGTAGTCTCATCCTGACCGGTTTTCTCTACCTCGGAGGGGGATGGAACAGGGTACTGCTGAGCTTGATCGGAGGTTCAGGATATCTGGCGCTTCTGGTTCTGACCAGGGGTGTGACGGCGGATGATCTCAGGAGCTTGCAGACATGAGGGTGCTTGTGCTATCCCATCCCTGTGCCATGAAGCCTTACAGACGGAAATTCGAGATACTCGCCGATAGATATCCCCTCGACATCCGCCTGATCGTTCCCCGGAGGTGGGTGGAGAACTTTAGGGAGCTGAGGGTTGAGGAGGATGACTCGAAAGGCTCGAACCTTAAACTCCATCCCAGACCTATCCTCTTCCCCGGCTACACAAGTCGGTTTCTCTACACGCAGGGCCTGATACCTCTCTTCAGGGATTTCCGGCCGGATATCGTACATCTGGAGGAGGAGCCGTGGTCGATGAGCGCCCTTCAGACGGCTGTGCTCAGGAGGATGTACTGCCCCAAAAGCAAATTCATCTTCCGAACATCCCTTTCTATATGGGTGGAGAGGCATTTCTCGAAACTCCCCTATGCCATAGAGAGGCTGGTCTTCAGGGAGGCCGACGCGGCCTTCGCATTGAACGAGGGGGCGGTTGGGATACTGAGGCGTAAGGGATATGCCGGTCCGACCTTTATATTCCCGAATGGGGTGGACACGGAGATATTCAGGCCGATGGACGTGTCCGATCTGAAGAGGTCTCTGGGGCTCAGCTCCGATTTCGTGATCGGATATGTGGGAAGGCTGCTTTGGATGAAAGGGGTGCACGTCCTCATCGAGGCAGCCTCCAAGCTTGACTTCGACTTCCAGATGATGATCCTCGGCAGGGGGAAGTACAGGGATGAGCTCGTGTCCCTCGCCGAGAAGCTTGGGATCTCGGCAAAAGTCCTCTGGGTGGATGCCGTCCCGCCGAATGAGGTTCCCAGATACATGAACTGCCTGGATGTCCTGGTCCTTCCATCGCTTACAGTGCCGGACTGGGTGGAGTTCTTCGGTAGGGTCCTGGCGGAGGCGATGGCATGCGGGGTGGCCGTGGTGGGATCGAATTCGGGGGATATACCGAACGTTGTGGGAGAGGCAGGGTTGATCTTCGAGGAGGGAAACGCCGATGATCTGGCGCGGAAGCTAAAGGAGCTGCATGACTCCCCATCGCTAGCCCAGAAGCTGCGGCGAAAAGGGCTTTCGAGGGCGTTGAACCTCTATTCATGGGATAAAATCGCCGAGGAGACGTACAAAGCATATCGGTTGATATCAACCGGCGGGAGATGGTAAACTCTAATGCGTAGGGCGTAATGCGTGAGGCGTAAAGCGTTCTACCCGGGAGCTCAACGTCTACGTTTTCCCGTCGTTTCACGCAGTCGATTCGGAGGTGAGGCGGTTTGAGGTCGAAGATCAAGGGAGATCTTGAGGGGAAGCTCAAATTCCTTCCCGATTCCCCTGGCGTTTACATAATGCGCGATCTGAAGGGAGATGTCATCTATGTCGGCAAGGCGTCGTCGCTTAGAAACAGGGTCAAATCGTATTTCCAGCCCTCCTCCCTCTCGCGCCCTCCGACAAGGCCGATCGAGAGATTTATACACAACGTAGCCGACCTCGAATATATCGCCACGCGCAACGAAGTTGAGGCGTTGATGCTGGAGGCGAACCTCATAAAGAGGTATCAGCCCCGGTATAACGTCAGACTGCGGGACGATAAGAGATATCCCTTCATCGGGATAACCCTCTCCGATCCCTTCCCCGGCATCTACGTGACGAGGGAGACGGGCGAGGAGGGCGTCAGATATTTCGGTCCCTTCATAAACACCGCCGTCGCCAGACAGATCGTCAAGGAGCTGACGAGGATCTTCCCCATAAGAACCTGTGACAGGATATTGAAGCTCAGCGGGAACAGGATGAGGCCGTGTTTGAACTACCACATAGGCCGCTGCTCGGCGCCATGCGCCGGTAAGATATCCCCCGAGGAGTATCGGGATCTCGTCAAATCGGCCTGCACCCTGCTCTCCGGCGGAAAGGGGAGGTTGATCGAGGAGCTTCAGGCCGAGATGAGAAAGGCGGCGGAGGAGCTGAAGTTCGAGCGAGCGGCAAAATTGAGGGATAGGATAGAGGCCGTGAGAGAAATGGTCGATCATCAGAGCGTCATATCCCCTTCGGCCGACGACGAGGACGTGGTGGGAATCGCATCGCAGGGCGACGAGGCATGCGTGCAGGTTTTAATGGTTCGGGACGGCAAATTGATCGAGAGGGAGCATTTCTTCCTCTGGGGCGCCGAGGGGGCGAGCCACGGTGAGATGATAGCCGCCTTCCTGAAACAGTTCTACTCCGAGGGCTCCTACGTGCCGGGCCATATCGTGCTGCAGGAAAGGCCGGACGATGAGGCCATAGCCGATTGGCTCTCCGAGCTGCGCGGGGGCAGGGTCTTTATCCACGTGCCGGTCCAGGGCAGAAGGGCCAAGCTGATCGAGATCGCTCGGAAAAACGCCGAGCTGCTGCTGAGTGAAAGACGCAAGAACATGGCCGCATCGGCCACCGAGAACCCAGCCCTGATCAGGCTCAAGGAGATCCTCGATCTTCCGAGGACGCCGGTCAGGATAGACGGATTCGATATCTCCAACATCGGCCCGGATCACGCCGTCGGCTCGATGGTGGTCTTCGAAAACGGGGAGCCTTCCAAGAGCTGGTATCGGAGGTTCAAGATCAAAATGGTGGAGGGACAGGACGATTTCGCCATGATATACGAGGTGACGATGAGACATTACCGCAGGGTCATGGATGGCGAGGAGCCGATCCCCGATCTGATCCTCATCGACGGCGGAAAAGGCCAGCTCAACGCCGCATGTCAGGCGCTAAAGAAACTGAGGCTCGATCTCCCCGTCATATCGCTGGCCAAGGAGTTCGAACACATATTCCTGCCTCATAACGCCGATCCGATAGTCCTGGATCGAAGCGATCCGGCGCTCAGGCTGTTACAGAGGATCAGGGATGAGGCACATCGTTTCGCCCTGTCCTATCACCGCAAACTTCGCTCCAGACCTCTCAGCTTCTCCATGCTCGATAGGATCCCCGGCGTCGGCCCCAAGAGGAAGAGAAGGCTTATCAGACATTTCGGATCGCTGGAGCGGATCAGAGAGGCATCCGTCGATGAGATCGCCTCGCTTGAGGGGATGAACAGAACCGTGGCGGAGAGGGTCAAGGAATTCCTCGGAAAACTTGAGGTGAGGGAGAGTTGAAGCTCGAGGAGGTTCTCGACAGGATCGAAAAACCGCTGAGACTGGAGATAAAGTTGGGCTTCAGGGACAGGGCAGCCGTTGGAGGGATCGAGAGATACGTGAGCGAATGGGTGGAAAAGGCGCTGAAGCTGGATCTGGAGGATCAGACGCGGGGCATGCTCGAAGGGCTGCGCAGCTCGGTCGAGGGATACTCCGGGCTCGACGCAAACCGGCGCAAAGCCCATATCGACAGGGCGATCGAGCTGATAGGGAGGATCAGAAAGAGGGAGACGTCGAAGATCCAGCCTCTGCTCTTCGATTGGCAGGCGGCCTCCAGGGATAAGGCTGAAAGCGACGAAGATCGGGTCGAGCTCTCGTTTCCGCCCGCCGATGAGGACCCTTCCGTTCTGGAACACCTCCTGAGACCGCCCCTCGCCGTCAAGGGTATAGGCCCGAAACGATCGGGGCTGCTGGCGGCACAGCTCGGTATAACCTCCATCCTCGATATGCTCGAGTACTTCCCCGCCGGCTATCTCGATAGGAGCAGGATCAAACGGATCTACGACGTCGGACGTTCCGGAGAACCTGAAACCGTCCAGGGGAAGGTTGTCAGCGTGACGCAGTTCACCTCCAGAAAAAGCGGTCGGAGGATAGTCAAGGTAGTCATCTTCGATGAGACGGGACTCGCCTCGCTCGTGGGCTTCGGCAGATTCGGCGAGTTCCTCGAAAGGGTCCTTAAGGTCGGCGATCATCTCGTCGTCAGCGGCAGGTTTAAGCGGGCGTTCAACGAGATACAGACGTCAGACTTCGAGTTCGAGATGCTCTCAGATGAGGAGGCCGAGCTGATCCACACCGGAAGAATCGTACCCAAGTATCGGTTGGCCGGGCCGATCACGCAGAGGAACATGCGATATATGATGAGGTTGGTTCTCGACCAATTCTTGAATCTCGTTCCGGAGCATCTTCCGATGGAGATGAGGCGAAGGCTGAGACTGATGGATAGGCGATCGGCGATCCGGAACATACATTTCCCCGAATCCCACGGGCATCTGCGACAGGCCAGACGAAGGCTCATATTCGATGAGCTGTTCCTCATACAGCTTGGGCTGGCGCTGAGAAAACGCCGTGTGGAGTCGACGGGCGGGATAAGCTTCAACGTGAACGGGCCGTTGCTTGAGCGTTTCCTCGAAAGCCTGCCCTTTAAGCTGACCTCCGCTCAGAGGAGGGTGATAGAGGAGATCAGATCGGACATGTCGAAGCCCCATCCGATGAACAGGCTGATACAGGGGGATGTGGGTTCGGGCAAGACGGTCGTGGCGGCCGCGGCGCTGGTCATAGCGGTCGAAAACGGATATCAGGGGGCCATGATGGCTCCCACCGAGATCCTCGCCACACAGCATTTCAACACCCTCGATCGTCTCCTCCGCCCCCTCGACGTGAAGGTCGTCATGCTCAGGGGTGAGATGAGAAGTTCTGAAAGGAGAGCCGCCCTTGAGGCCATACGATCGGGCGAGGCACAGGTGGTCGTCGGAACGCACGCCCTTATACAGGAGGGTGTGGAGTTCAACCGGTTGGGGCTGGTGATCACCGATGAACAGCACAGGTTCGGCGTGCTGCAGAGGGCCGCTCTGAAGGGAAAGGGCTTCTCCTCGCCGGACGTGCTGGTCATGACGGCGACGCCGATCCCCCGGACGCTCGCGCTGACCGTCTACGGCGACCTGGATCTCTCGCTTATCGATGAGCTCCCGCCGGGCAGGAGGAAGGTTAAGACCTTTTGGGTGTCTGAGGATAAGAGGGAGGAGATGTATGAGTTTATCAGGCGCGAGGTGCTTGCCGGAAGACAGGCATACGTGATCTATCCGCTGGTGGAGGAATCGGAGAAGCTGGAGGACATTAAGGCCGCCACGGAGATGGCGGAGAAGCTGCAAAATGAGGTCTTCCCCGATCTCAGGGTCGGGCTGTTACACGGAAGGCTCCGACCTCAGGAGAAGGATGAGGTGATGATGGCGTTCAAGGCCGGTGAGATAGATATACTGGTCTCGACGACCGTGGTGGAGGTCGGGGTGGACGTCCCAAACGCGTCGGTCATGGTGATAGAGCATGCCGAGCGGTTCGGATTGGCTCAGCTACATCAGCTCCGGGGCAGGGTCGGCCGCAGCGCATATCAGTCATACTGCTTCCTCATCGCCAATCCCAAAAGCGAGGAGGCCCGTAGGAGGGTGGAGGTGATGGTGAGCTCCAACGACGGGTTCGAGATAGCCGAGGCAGATATGGAGATAAGAGGACCTGGTGAGCTCATGGGCACAAGACAGTCCGGCATGCCGGACCTCAAACTCGCAAACCTGCTGAGGGACGCGGATCTGCTGGCGCTCGCACGTAAGGAGGCTCAAAAGCTCGCTGAAGCCGATCCGGAGTTGAAAAAGGCGGAGCACAGGATGTTGAGGGAGATAATAAGGAAGGTCTGGCGTGAAAACCTGGAGATGATGGCGATAGGATAAACAGCGCAACGTACCCGATACTTGCAATTCGGACTTCGATCTGATATACTCAAAAATGCTTGACTGATCTC
>CAZHVH010000029.1:0-17189 GCA_964535855.1 uncultured bacterium | reverse complement strand
AGGGGAGACAGGGTGACAAGGAGACAAGGGGACAAGGAGAGGAAAGAGACGTATTGCGTAGGGCGTATTGCGACCGGCATGAGCAAGCTCATAAGCGTGGGAAAACCTGCCTCCTGCTTCCTGTTCCCTGTCTCCTTCCAACTCTGAGAAATAAGCACTTCTGACCTCTCAGATTTCTGCTACACTTAACGATAATATGAGCGAAGACTTTAAAAGGGGGGAAAGAGGTGCGAAGATGCGTCTGAAACCTCTGAGATCCTGTGTGGTCGGCTGTCGGATGGGATGTGTCCACGCGATGGCGATGGCCACGCTTGAGGACTATGACTTAGTCGCACTCTGTGATCTCAAGGAAGAGGTCGCTCGCAGGGCAGCCGTACAGGTGGGATGTCCGAAGGTCTACACGGATTATACTAGGATGTTAGCGGAGATCCAACCTGACGTCGTGACGATCGCAACGCCGACAAGCTCCCATGCAGAGCTCACCTTCCAGGCTATTGAGGCAGGGGTGAGAGGAATCTACTGTGAAAAGCCGATGGCGACCAACCTTGCCGACGCGAGGAGAATGGTCAGACTGTGCCGTGAAAAGGGGATCGCCCTGGTGATCAACCACCAGAGAAGGGTTGGCGCCGTCTATTATATGATGCATAAACTTTTGAAGGAAGGAGCCATCGGTGAGCCATATCTGATCCGCGGCAGTTGCGGAGGTGACGTGCTCAGCGACGGGACTCATACGGTGGATTCCATCCTCTACCTCGCAGATGATTGTGAAGCGAGATGGGTGTTCGGCCAGATCTACCGCGAAGAGCCGGACCCATCAGAGGAAAAATCGACCGGTTTCATCCCATCAGGCGGATGGCGCTACGGACATATGATCGAGACAGGGGCGATGGCGGTGCTCGAACTGGAAAACGGGTGGCGGGCGGAGATATTCACAGGTGGGATGCGTTTACCAGGACGGGGGTATCAGGATGTGGAGGTCTTTGGCTCCAAAGGAAGATTATGGCATCCAGGCGATCGGAGCAATCCATCCCTGCTGATCTGGAATGAGAAACCAGGCGGGTGGAAGATCGTCTCCATGGAGGAGCTGCCCGAGGAGTACAAACGATACGATCCTATCACAAACGGCTATCATCTTTTCGCCCAGACGATTCGAGAGGGAAAATATCATCCCCTCTGCGGGGAAAACGCATTAAGGGGTTTCGAGATCGTGATGGCGATTTATGAATCAGCACGGCTACATGCTAAGATAGAGCTTCCCCTTCACCAGGACCGCTTTCCGCTGGAGATGATGTACAAATCCTAGCCAGAAACCCTTCCATTCTCCCCGTTCTCTGTTCCCAGATAAAATCATACCATGAGCGTGGGATCGGTTCAACATCTTTTGACAACATTTCCGCTCTTATGCTATAATCTCACTGGAGCATTCAAATTGAAAGCTGAATAGGGGAGGAGTCACTAGCGGGAAAACGCTCAGACGCCCGTTTCTAGCCAGGGGGAGAAGAGTTGAAGATCGCTGTTTCCGGCAAAGGGGGAGTAGGCAAAACGCTTCTTGCCGCTCTACTCGCCAGGTCTTTTTCGGGGGATGGCTATAAGGTGATAGCGATAGATGCTGATCCTGATGCTAATCTCCCAGCAACCTTGGATTTTCCCCATCCTTACGATATAACTCCTATAGTCGAGATGAAAGATCTCATAGAGGAGAGGACAGGTGCCAAGCCCGGCACGATAGGTGGATTTTTCAAGCTGAATCCCACCGTCGATGACATCCCCGATAAGTATTGTGTGGAGCATAACGGGATAAAACTGATGGTTATGGGCATGCCCAGGCCGGGCGGCAGCGGCTGTTTCTGTCCCGAAAACGCCTTCCTCAAATCCCTCCTCCGCCATCTGCTCCTGAAAAGACAGGAGATGATCATAATGGATATGGAGGCAGGGATAGAGCATCTCGGCAGGGGAACGGCTGAAGGTGTCGATGCCCTTATAATAGTCGTCGAGCCAGGTACCAGAAGCATAGAGACCGCGTACAGGATAAAATCGATGGCCGATGATCTGAAACTCAGGAGGATCTTCGCTGTGGGAAATAAGGTTCGATCCGAGGAGGACAAAAAATTTTTGTCCGAAACCATGAGCCAGTTTAAGTTCCTTGGATTTATCCCTTACGACGAGAGGCTGATAAACGCTGAGATCGAGGGCAGACCCGTTCTCGAAAGCTCACCTGATGTTCTGAGGGCGGTCGAGGGGATTAAGGCTAACTTGATGAAAGAGGTGTCTTAAAATGGGTTACACGATAGGCGTCGCCGGTAAGGGCGGAACCGGAAAGACCACGGTGGCAGCCCTTATAATCCGGTACCTGAAGAAAACCGGAAGGACTCCGATCTTAGCCGTGGATGCCGACCCTAACTCGAACCTGGGAGATTCAATTGGGCTTCCGGTCGAGACCTCCATCGGAACTGTGCTCGATGAGTTCCTCAAAAGCAAGATGAGTCTGCCTCAGGGGATGCCGAAAAGCGCATACCTCGAGGTTCAACTGAACAGGGCCATCATCGAAAGCGAGAGCGTGGATCTTGTCTCCATGGGTAGGCCCGAAGGGCCAGGTTGCTACTGCTACCCGAACGAACTGTTGCGTAAATTCCTCGACGTCCTGAGCGAGAACTATCCGTACATAGTCATGGATAACGAAGCGGGGATGGAACACCTCTCGAGAAGAACGACGAGGGAGCTTGACCTTTTGCTTCTCGTCTCCGATCCCACGGTAAAGGGAATCCGATCGGCGGGAAGAGTGAAAAGGCTCGCTGAAGAGCTTGATCTCGATATAAAACAGATCTACCTCGTCGTGAATCGGGTGGACGGAGCTCTTAACCCCAGACTCGCTGAGGAGATAGAGAAGGAGGAATTGGAGCTTCTACAGACCATCCCCGAGGATGAGCTTTTGCCCGAATATGATTTGGAGTACAAACCGCTTTTGGAGCTCCCCGAAAGCTCAAAAGCGGTTAAAGCCATAGATGAACTCATGTCGAAGGTAAATCTGACTGAGGAACGTTGAACGTGCGAACGTTCAACGTTAAACGTGTAAAAACGGAGGAGTAGATATGCCAAAGGAGATCGTCAGGGAAGATCCGAAGATGATCGGTGAGACATTTGAGCCCGGAAAGCCGACCGAGCCCTACGACTGGAGGAAAAAGCTGCAGAGCAGGGATGAGATACTGAAATACATCCAAACCGGGCTCAGATACTGGTATAGCAGCGATTGGTACGGCAGTGAAAAGAGGAAAACGCCGGCTTAAGGAGCGTTCATTGCGTTATCCTGCAACGTAACAAACGCTCAACGCAATAAACGCAAGTAAGGCAGAACTTATGCCATGGAGGTTGAGGAATGGCCTTTGAGATACCCAAGGTGACCTATACAGGCAAGATAAGGGAGATAACGATAGGCGTTGGAGAGAAGGCGGTTACGGTCGGAGGCGAAAGCTGCTATCCGTTTCACCTCTTCGAGGGCGAGATGCCCAACCCGCCTAAGATAGCGATGGAAGTCTGGGACTACGTCGACCCTGATGAATGGTCAGAAGCAGCCTTAGAGCCCTTCAAGGATGTCATAAACGATCCCGCCGCCTGGGCTCAAAAGTGCGTGGAGGAGTATAAACCCGACATGATAGCCGTGCAGCTCGTCAGCACCGATCCCAACACTCTGGACAGAGGGGCCGATGAGGCTGTGAAGACGGTGATGGAGGTGGCCGATGCGGTTGACGTACCTCTGATAGTCTGGGGTTGCGCCGATGAGGACAAGGATGCCGAGGTTCTGAGGCCCGTCGCCGAGGCGTGCGAGGGTAGGAGGATTGCTCTAGGACCGATTCAGGAGAAGAACTACAGACAGCTCGGTGCCACGTGCATCGCCTACAAACACATAGCGATAGCATCGACGCCGATCGACATAAATCTGGCCAAACAGCTCAACATCTTGCTCGGTGATCTGGGAGTCCCAGATGAGCAGATCCTCATAGACCCCACGGTCGGCGGGTTAGGGTATGGAATTGAATACGCCTACTCGGTTATGGAGAGGATGAAGATAGCGGCGTTGAGCCAGCAGGATGAAAAACTGGCCTTCCCGATAATCTGTAACATGGGGAAGGAGGTTTGGAAGGTTAAGGAGGCGAAGCTGAGCCAGGATGAGGCTCCCACGCTCGGCGATCTCAAAAAGCGTGGGGTCCTGATGGAGGCCATAACGGCCAAGATGCTCCTTTTGGCTGGGGCGGATATATTGATCATGCGTCATCCCGACGCTATTGAGCTCACGCGAGAAGCGATGGAGGAATTAACGAAGAGCATCTGAAAGCTAAAACCTGGTGAAGATATGGATATTTACCCTGCGCGGTTGAAACCTTTCAGGAGGAGAGGTAATGAAAAAGGAGAGAAAGGCGATTGAGGAATGCAGCATTGATACCTCTGTCCAATCCCTTTTAAAGAAAGCGAGGAAAGAAGGGATAGAAACCGTTTGGGACAGGCTGGAGGCGCAAACACCTCAGTGCCGCTTCGGTACCCTTGGTCTCTGCTGCAGAAACTGCGCTATGGGGCCCTGCAGGATAACCCCCAGATCGCCGAAAGGTGTCTGCGGGGCAACCGCCGATACGATCGCCGCCCGTAACTTCATAAGGATGATAGCCGGAGGGGCGGCCGCCCATTCCGATCATGCAAGGGCTGTGGCTGAATTGTTCCTCAAAGCCGTTAACGGCGAGGCCCCGGGATACGAGATCAAGGATGAACATAAGCTCTATCAGTTGGCGCTGGATTACGACGTGGAGATAGGCGATAGACAGACGGAGGAGATAGCAAAGGACGTCGCTGAGAAGGTGTTAGAGGAGTTCGGGAAGCAGGAGGGCGAGATACAGTTCATCAAAAGGGCACCGCTCAGAAGACAGGAACTCTGGCGTGAGCTTGGCGTGGTGCCAAGGGGCGTCGACAGGGAGATCGTGGAGATAATGCACAGAACCCATGTGGGCGTCGACATGGATTATCAACATCTGCTACTTCAGGGCGTTCGATGCGCGTTGGCTGACGGATGGGGAGGATCGATGATAGCGACCGAGCTGCAGGATATCCTCTTCGGAACGCCCGTCCCCGTCGCGGGAAGGGCAAACATGGGTGTGCTCAAAAGGGATGAGGTCAATATCATCGTCCACGGCCATGAGCCACTCCTTTCCGAGATGATACTCTACGCCGCCCAGGACGAGGAGCTGATCAAGCTGGCCAAGGATAAAGGCGCTAAAGGGATCAACATAGCCGGTATCTGCTGCACCGCCAACGAGGTTCTAATGCGACATGGTATCCCCCTAGCTGGAAACGTACTTCATCAGGAGCTGGCTGTGGCAACCGGCGTCACAGACGTTATGACGGTTGATATCCAGTGTATCATGCAGTCGCTGCCAGAGATAGCCGAATGCTTCCATACTAAAGTCGTCACCACCTCCCCTAAGGCGAAGATCCCCGGCGCTATCCATATAGAGTTCGACGAGGAAAACGCCCTTGAAAAGGCCAAAGAGATGATCTACATGGCTATCGAAAACTTCCCGAACAGGAGATCGAACACCTTCATACCGGAGGAGCAGGTGGATCTCGTCGCCGGCTTTTCGCATGAGACCATAGCGTATCTGCTCGGAGGTCTCTTCAGAGCATCCTACAGACCGCTGAACGACAACATAATAAACGGCAGGATAAGAGGGGTGGTGGGCGTCGTCGGCTGCAATAACCCGAAAGTTACACACGACTCAGCCCATGTCACCCTCGTTAAGGAGCTCATCAAGAACGATATATTGGTCCTCCAGACCGGATGTTCCGCTATCGCCTGTGCGAAGGCCGGCTTGATGATGCCCGAGGCCGCCAGGGAGTTCGCCGGGGATGGATTGGCCGAGGTGTGTGAGACCGTCGGAATACCCCCTGTCCTTCACATGGGCTCATGCGTGGATAACTCCAGGATACTGGTGGCCGCCACAGCCATGGTGAAGGAGGGAGGATTGGGAGACGATATAAGCGACCTTCCGGTCGCCGGCGCGGCTCCTGAGTGGATGAGCGAAAAGGCCATCTCCATCGGCCAGTACTTCGTCGCATCGGGCGTCTTCACCGTCTTCGGTGTGACATGGCCGACATTGGGAAGCGAAGCGCTCACGAAGCTTCTCTTCGAGGAGTTCGAGGATACGCTCAAAGGCAGATGGGCCTTCGAACCTGAGCCCAAAAAACAGGCCGATATGATCATTCAGCATATAGATGAAAAACGCAAGGCGCTCGGAATCGATAAGGCCAGGGAGAGGATCCTCTTCGACATGGCCATGAGAAGAGAGCTTGAATAGCGTTTATTGCGTTATGCGTTACCGGCGTTATTGCCTCACGCAACGAACGCTATAACGCGACAAACGGCATTAGGATCGAAAGGAGGATTCGGGATGTCCAAGATAATCGCCTCCGCAGCGATAAGGGGAGCACACAAGATAGTCGAAAGGGCCAAAAATAAATGGAAGGAGGCCGTCGACAGGTGGGGGCTTAACGAACCCGTGGGATTCCCCAACACAGCCTATTATCTGCCCATTATCTACGGTATACTCGGCATACCGGTCGAGAAATTGGGCGACATGGAGCAGGTCCTCAAGATATGTGAGAGGCTCCTGCCGCCGCCCGTCAAAGAGCGGGTTCACCTTCCCTACCTGGCCCCGGCTCTGGATGCCGGAATGGCCACCTTCTTCGCCGAGGAGATAATTGAGGCGATACGATACCTGGAGGATCCGGATTTCTATACCAAAACGGAGGAGCCGAACGAGAAGACCATATGGCTCGGCGCCGCCGACGATATAATCCTGCGCAAAAGAGGTATAGAGTTCGTCGACGGAACGGCGCCGGGGTTTGCCGCGATCTTAGGAAGCGTGCCGGACAACGAGACGGCGGTCAAGATCGCAAGGGAGCTCCAGCAGAAAAACCTATATGTGTTCATGGCGGCAGAACATGAGGGTAAACGCTTCGCCGAGCAGCTTGTGGAGGAGGGAGTCGACATAGGATGGCCGACAAGGCTCGTCTCCTTCGGTCCCGATATCACCGCCGCTGTCTTCGCCATAGGCTTCGCCACACGAGTCGCCATGTCCTTCGGCGGGATACAGCCGGGCGATTTCAGGAAGATACTGATCTACAACAAGGACAGAACCTTCGCCTTCGTGATGGCGCTGGGACATGTCACGGAGGAGTGGTATGCCAACGCTGCAGGAGCTATCAACTGGGGATTCCCGACCATAGCCGACACACCCATCCCTCAGATCCTGCCGACCGGAATCTGCACATACGAGCACGTCGTCTCCAATGTGCCCCACGATCAGATAGTCTCCAAATCCATAGAGGTCAGAGGGCTCAAGGTGACCATCACCGAGGTTCCCGTGCCCGTTCCCTATGCTCCGGCGTTCGAAGGCGAAAGGGTTAGAAGAGATGAGCTTTACTTCGAGAGCGGCGGCGGAAAGAGCCACGCCTGTGAGTTCCTCAGGATGAGGGACATGAGGGAGGTGGAGGACGGGAAGATTGAGGTGATCGGACCGGACCTGGATGATATTCCTGAGGGATCGCTCAGACCGCTTGCGATAGTGGTTGACGTCGCCGGAAGAAGGATGAAGGAGGAGTTCGAGCCGATACTGGAGAGACAGATCCACGACTTCATAAACTACGCCCACGGCGTTATGCACATGGGTCAGAGGGACATCGCCTGGATCAGGATCTCCAAGGCAGCCAAAGAGGCAGGATTCAGGCTCAAACATCTCGGCGATATAATCCACGCCAGACTCCACCAGGACTTCGGCCAGATCATCGATAAGGTCCAGGTGACGATCTACAGCGAAGAGGATAAGGTAAACGAGATACTGGAGATGGCCAGACCCGTTTACAGGGCGAGGGATGAGAGAATCGAAGGGATGCGGGACGAGGAGGTTGATACCTTCTACTCCTGCACGTTGTGCGTTCCCAAGGGCGAACTGATCCTCCTTCCCGATGGCTCCTTTAAGAGGGTTGAAAGGCTCTTCGACGAAGGATCGGATGATTTCGTCCTCTCCCTGAATGGGGACAAATTCCAGCCCAGACGGATAGAGGAGCTCTTCCTTAACCCGACCCGCCAGATCTACAGGATCACCCTCTCAAACGGCAATCGACTCTCGCTGACCTACAATCACAAGGTGCTGGTCGATAGGCCGGAGGGACTCGTTTGGATCGAAGCCTCAAATCTGAAGCCGGGTGATTGGCTTGTCTCGCCCTCGATCACCAGGATAGCGGCCCAGGAGAAGGTACCCTATCTGGTGGATCTGTTGCCCGCCGATATGAAGGTCTCAGACGTCGGGTTCCTCATGCGACTGAGGGACAAGGTTCTCGGGAGATACGGCTCACCGGCGAAGGCCTCCAGGGAACTAGGAGTGCCGTATAACCGACTGTATAGCGCCCTGTATTTCGGCCGCGCCGATCTGCGTTCCCACCATCGCCTGACACTCGAAGAGCTGAAGGGAATATGTGAGAAGGTAGGCTGGAACTGGGATGAGGCGAAAGGCGAAATATGCGAATTCAGCGGCGAAAAGGGGCTGGGATATAGGCTCAATAAGCTGACCTTAGATGAAGAGATCATGTACCTGGCAGGATTGGTGGCATCAGACGGATGTGTGGTCAGGAGAGGCAAAGGAACGTTTGTCCAGTTCACCAACTCGGAACCCGCCCTGATAGAGGAGTTCGATAGGATTCAAATGGAACTCTTCGGTACCAAGTGTGAAAGAACGGAACTTGAGCCCAGGGAAAGCCTTTCAGATACTTTGAGAATCGTGGGCAGACGACCGATCACAGTATTGCACGTTCATAATCCGATTATCGGGAAGCTTATGCTGGGATTAGGGATCGGATCGGGTGGAGAAGATGAGGGGAAATGGAACGGCGAGTTCATCTCCACGCTGCCGCCTTCCCTCGTCGCTGCCTTTCTGAGGGGCCTCTTCGACGGAGACGGCCACGTGACCGATAAACATATCTGCATCTCCTGTGGCAGATACAGAGAAGCCCAAAACATCCTGTTGCTTTTGAAGAAGCTCGGCATCAGCACATACATCTCTGAGACGACACGCGGATATCAGGTCTGCACCCGAAGTGGAAGGGATTTCCTGACCTTCCGCGAGATCATCTCCTCACGCCACCCCGAAAAGAGAAGGAAGATGATGGAGACGCAAATCCCATTCGACGATAACCATGTCTCCAGAACTGAGAGGCTCCCGCTGATGTGCGGCTCGATCCTGAAGCGGCTGATAGACCGATATGATGTGGAGGTTACAAAGTTGCCGGTCGATTACAAGACCCTCCGTGCGTGGATATCCGGTGAAAGCCCCATATCGAAGGAGAAAATGGGGATCGTGTTGGATGAATTGAGGGAGAAGGTGAACGGGGAAGATGAGGATTATCGGGAGCTCCTGCGCTGGACGAACTCCCCCATAAGCTTTGAGAAGGTGAGAAAGGTCGAGCCGGTGGAATACAACGAGGATGTGGTGTACAACTTCAGCGTCGAGCAGACCCACAATTACCTAGTCAACGGCGTAGTGGTCAAGAATTGTCAAAGCTTCGCCCCGAATCACGTCTGCATCGTTACTCCCGAGAGAACAGGGCTCTGCGGCGCATACAACATCCTCGATTGCCAGGCCTCTTACGAGATCAACCCCACAGGTCCTAACCAGCCCGTCCCGAAAGGCGATCTGATAGATGCTAAACTTGGGCAGTGGAAGGGAGTTAATGAGTTTGTTCGGAAAGCTTCCAGAGGCGCCGTTGAGAGGGTCAGCATCTACAGCCTCATGGTCGATCCGATGACCACATGCGGTTGCTGTGAGTGTATAGCCGTCGTCCTGCCCCTTTGTAACGGTTTCATGACCGTCAACCGCGAGTTCCAGGACATGACACCCTGCGGGATGAAGTTCACCACGCTGGCCGGGACGGTAGGCGGAGGACAGCAGACGCCGGGTTTCCTGGGTCACAGCAAATACAACATCACTCAGAGGAAATTCATGGCCGCTGAGGGCGGGATATTGAGGCTGGTGTGGATGCCGAAGATGCTAAAGGAGGAGATATGGGAGAGGCTCGTCAAACGGTGCGAGGAGATCGGCGTGCCGGACCTCGTGGATAAGATCGCCGATGAGACGATCGCTCAGACCGAGGAGGAGGTACTCGAGTTCATGCAGAAGGTAGGCCATCCCGCCCTCGAGATGGAGCCGATATTATAATCATTTACAGTCGAGGGTCGAGAGTCAAGAGTCGAGAGATAAGATTTTCGTCCCTTGACCCTCGACTCTTGATCCTTGACCGGCTCACCAGTGGGTTTTTGAATGGCGGCGTAGCCGAATGAGCTAATGACTACAAATGTCTGTAATATGGAGGGGATAGAATGGCGCTGACCGGAATTGAGATATACAAAAAGCTTCCCAGGACAAACTGTAAGGAGTGCGGGTTTCCCACATGCCTCGCATTCGCCATGAACGTCGCCGCTGGAAAGGTGGGACTCGAGCAGTGTCCATATGTCTCCGAGGAGGCAAAGGCTGAGCTTTCAGAGGCCTCCGCACCACCCATAAGGACCGTCGAGATAGGAACCGGCGATAACGTCGTCAAAATCGGCGGCGAGACGGTACTGTTCCGTCACGAGAAAACATTCGTCAATCCTCCGGGGATGGCCATACTCATCACCGACTCGATGGAGCCGGAGGAGGTGGATGAGAGGCTGCGTAAGCTTAAGGAGCTTCAATATGAGAGAGTCGGGCTGATACTGAAGGGTGAGATGGTGGCCCTGAAGGATACAACCGGAGATGCTGGGCGATTCCTCCAGCTCGTTGACAGGGTGACCCAGGCCGATGGATACGCCATGATACTGATGAGCGAAAACCCCGATGTGCTGGCGGAGGCCCTGAAGAGATGTGCCACGAGAAAACCCCTCATCTACGCGGCGACGAAGGATAACGCCGATCAAATCGGCAATTTAGCTAAGGAGAAATCCTGTCCCGTGGTCGCTAAGGGGGAAAACCTGGAGGAGCTCTCACAGGTCTCATCCAAGCTGATGGATCTCGGATTGAAGGAGATAGTCCTTGATTCCGGCGCCAGGGATCTTAAAACCGCACTCCAGGATCAAATAGCCATCAGACGCGCAGCGCTGCTCGAGAAGTTCAGACCTTTCGGCTTCCCAACCATAACCCTGCCCTGTGAGATGACGGATGATCCCATGAAGGAGACGCTGATCGCCTCGGCGCTGATAGCCAAATACGCCGGCATAATCGTCCTTTCGAACTTCGAGGGACACAGCCTCTTCCCACTGCTGGTCGAGAGGCTAAACGTCTACACCGATCCGCAGAGGCCGATGTCCGTGGAGGAGGGGGTCTACGAGATAGGAACGCCGAATGAGGAATCCCCCGTGCTCGTGACCACTAACTTCTCGCTCACCTACTTCGTCGTCTCCGGTGAGATAGAGAACAGCAGGATGCCAAGCTATCTGTTGGTTAAGGATACGGAAGGTCTCTCGGTGCTGACGGCCTGGGCGGCCGATAAGTTCGTCGCTGAGACCATAGCGCCCTTCGTCAAAAAGAGCGGCATAGAGGGGAAGATCAAACACCGCAAGATCATAATCCCCGGATACGTCGCCAGGATAGCGGGTGAACTTGAAGATGAGCTCGGGGATTGGGAGGTTCTCGTCGGCCCCCGTGAGGCTTCAAGCATACCCGCTTATCTGAGGGAGGTCTGGAAGTGATACTCATAGGCGAAAACATAAACATCATGTCCCGCAAAATCAGCAGGGCGGTCAAAAAAAAGGACAAGAAGGTGATCCAGGATCTGGCCGTGAAGCTGGCTGAAAATGGAATGGATTACCTGGATCTGAACATCGGCCCTGCCAGAAAACAGGGACCGGAACTGATGAAATGGATGGTGGAAACCGTCCATGAGGTCGTCGATCTGCCTTTCTTCCTGGATACGACCAACGTCGAGGCCATAAGAGCTGGGCTTGAGACATGTAGGGACGGAAGATCTTCCACCCCTCCCGTCATAAATTCCATCTCATGCAGACCCGATAGGATGGAGGCGCTTTTCCCTTTGGTTAAGGAGTTCGACGTGCCGTTCGTCGGGCTGTTGTTGGGAGTCGAAGGTGTGCCGAGGGACGCGAGCGAGAGAGGAATTCTGCTGGCCGATTTCGTCGCCAAAGCGGGTGAGGAGGGAATACCGCCGGATAGGATCTGGGTAGATCCGATCATCCTCCCCGTTACCTCCCAACAGGATCAGGTCAAAGAGGTGGTCGAGTTCATGAGCATGTTCGATGATCTGGGGTTAGGATGCCTTTCGACCTGTGGGCTTTCAAACGTCTCAAACGGAGCTCCTACCGAGCTGAGGCCGATTCTCAATAGGACATACCTCATCATGCTCAAGAGATACGGCATGCAATCGGCGATAGTCGACGGTCTGGATGAGGAGCTGATCAGGATAGCGAGGGGTGAGCGCGAGGATCTGGAAAAACTCGTCCATAAGGCGATGGACGGCGAAGGGATAGATCTGTCGGAGCTCTCCGAGGAAGAGGTCAATTACGTTAAAACCACAAACGTGTTGATGGGCAGGTCGCTCTACTCGCATTCGTGGCTGAGAGTCTGAAAGCGGTAGGGGCGCAAGGCCTTGCGCCCCTACGAGAAGAAGACATGGGATCAGTAAAATAACCAACCCTTGTCCCTCAATCGTTCCGTCAGTTGATATAGCTAAACTACTGTGGGTAAATCGGAGGATACCTTAAAATCGCTTCTGGAAAAAGCTAAAACGATCTCTTCCCCCTTTAAAAGGAAGCTGTACGTCGTCGCCCTGCTGACAGAAGCCTTGAAGCCCTACGATATCAGGCCGATAGTTGTAGGTGGAGCGGCCGTTGAATTCTATACCCTCGGAAATTACGCAACTCTTGACGTCGATCTGGTCAGCGGTGGATATGAGAGGATAGATCACATCCTCAGAGGATGGGGGTTCACAAAACGGGGAAGATATTGGGAAAATGTGGAGCTGGATATAGCTATCGAAGTGCCTGATTCTGAACTTGCCGGATCGTATGACAAGATAATCGAGGTCGAAATCGAAGGTATGAGCCTTTATGTTATCGGCGTGGAGGATCTGATAATAGACAGACTTAACGCTTTTGTTTATTGGAGATCCGAGAGGGACGGCGAGTGGGCGAAACAGCTTATGGCGCTTCACGAAGGGAGGATCGACTGGCGATATCTGGAGGAAAGGGCCCGGGCCGAGGGAGTTATCGAGGCTCTAAATCATCTGAGGAGGGAGATCGATTGAGAAGAATCAACTTCGATGAGTATTTTGAGCGGAACCACCCGAAGGCCTTAAGGATAGCCCTGCAAATTAGAGAAGGACGGGAACGCCGTCCCGCCTTCCGCCGCCCACTAAGCAGGGAGGACAGCGAGAATATGATCCGGTTTAACAGGAGGAGGTGGAAGTTCTGGATCGAAAAGGGATGGTTGATCGAAATGGGGGAAAGACGATATAGGTTAAAGATATGATCGAGCGGTTGGGGATTAGCGGTTGGGGGTTAGTGGAATAACCGGTCTGGAGGAAAGGTATGGAAGAAGGGGAAAAAGGTTATGAGGCAGCTTATAGAGAGGCAATCGAGGAGCTGAGGAAGGCCGATCTGAAGAAGGTTGCCGGCCGCAGCGGCGCCGAGATGAGGGACGGCGCGATACTGATCGAATACCTCGGCCGGCGGTTTAAGGTCATACCGCCGGATTTCGACGTGCGTTACGATCAAAGTGAGGAAAGGGTGCCGCTCAAAACCCAGACCATAATCCTCCATTACCTTAAGGAGGCCGGAGGAACGCCGCCTACCGGCAGGTTGATAGATTTCAGGCAGATCCCCTCCGGGATCTTCTACTATCCCGTCTTTCAGGCCACGGTCGAAAGGCCGCTGTTGGAAACGTTCGGCGATGATCCGGCGGAGTTCGTCAAGGCGGCGGAGAAGCTGGGAGCCAAAAGGGCGGAGTTCGGCAGTTTTTCAGCTAGGATCCCCGTCTTCCCTAAGGTTTCCATCACCTTCGTCCTCTATGAGGGAGATGAGGAGTTTCCGCCTTCGTCCAAGGTTCTTTTCGATTCATCCATTCAGGACTATCTGACCATAGAGCTTGTCAGGATAGTCTGTGAGGAGATAGCGAACAGATTGATAGAACTGGCTTCTGACGAACGTTTATCGCGTTAGGGCGTTACGTATGAACCCAAGCAGCGTGACAAACGCTGTAACAGAGCGGCGGACGCTATCCCAAAAAAGGAAGGAGTGAGGAAAGATGTATAAGATAACCTTCCTGCCCGATGGGAGGCAGGTGCTCATAGAGGAGGACGAAACGCTCCTTGAGGCCGTCCATAAGGCCGGCCTTTACATACACAGCATCTGCGGCGGAGAGGGGACATGTGGAAGATGCAAGCTGTTGGTGAAAAAGGGTGAATACAAGACCAAGCCCACTACGCATATCTCCCAGGAGGAGGCGGAGAAAGGATATGTGCTAGCCTGTCAGACCCATCCAAAGAGCGACCTCGATGTGGAGATACCTCTTGAGTCAAGGATAGAGGGCGTCTACGCCGTGGAGGACGTCGCTCAGAAGTCCGAGTTGAAGGTGTATCCAGAGGTGTGCAGCCCGCTTTCAAAGCAGATCTCGCTCAACCTCCCGCCTCCCACGCTTCAGGACAACATATCTGACATGGATAGGATGTTGAGGGAGCTGAGACGGGCTGGCTATCGGGACGTCAAGGTGGAGCTGAATGTGACCAGGAAGCTCGCAGATGTCCTGAGGGAGAACGAATTCCAGGTGACGGCCATGCTGGGATGGGAGGGCGATGGGTTCAGGGTGTTGAAGGTTGAAGGTGATAAAAGGCCGAATTTCGGAGTGGCGGTCGACGTTGGAACCACAACCCTGGTCGCTCAGCTCGTCGATATGAGCGAATGCCGCGTCCTAGGGGCAAAGGCGACTTACAACAAACAGGCCAGATATGGGGAGGATGTGATAACCAGGATGATCCATGCCGAAAAAGGCGGTCTTGACGAGCTCCACCAGACTGTGGTGAAGGACATAAATGACATGATATCCGTTCTCTGCGATGAGAACGGAATCTCTCCCGAAGACATCACCGCCGTCGTCTGCGCGGGGAACACCACCATGACACACCTGCTTTTGGGGGTGAACCCCAAGCATATCAGGAAGGAACCTTACATCCCCACCTTCTCCTTCCCTTCACCCATCAAAGCCAAGGAGATCGGCATTACGGTTCATGAGGAGGCGATGCTTTACTGCCTTCCCTCGGTGGCCAGCTTCGTCGGAGGCGACATAACGGCGGGCGTTCTGGCGAGCGGCATGGCAAAACAGGAGGAGTTCTCCATGTTGATCGATATGGGCACGAACGGCGAGATCGTCTTCGGAAACTCCGAGTTCCTGGTCTGCTGTTCCTGTTCGGCCGGGCCGGCCTTCGAAGGCGGCGGGATAGAGTTCGGCATGCGCGCCAGCAGAGGAGCTATACAGAGGGTTGAGGTGCTGCCCGATCTCGAGGTCAAGGTGACCACGGTTGGAGGCGTAAAGGCCAGGGGGATATGCGGATCGGGCATGATAGATTGCCTGGCGGAGTTCCTCAGAAGCGGCATAATAAACAAGGCGGGCAAGTTTAACGAGGGGATAAGGACCGATAGGCTCAGAAAAGGCGAGGAGGGGCTTGAGTTCGTGCTGGTGTGGGCCGATGAGAGCGCCGTGGATAGGGATATAGTCCTTACCCAGCCCGATATCGATAACCTCATACGATCGAAGGCGGCCGTATATGCCGGCGCTAAGGTCCTGCTGGATAAGATCGGATTTGACTTCCAAAGCGTCGAGAAATTCTATGTCGCAGGTGGATTCGGCAGCTATCTCGATATCGGAAAGGCCATAACTATAGGGCTCCTGCCCGATCTGCCGAAGGACAGATTCGAATACATAGGCAACAGCTCCCTCGCCGGCGCACGGCTCTGCCTCCTTTCGGAAGAGGCGTTCAGGGAGGCGATAGAGATAGCGAACAGGATGACCTACATCGAACTCAGCGTCGATAATACCTTCTACGAACAGTTCGTCTCGGAACTCTTCCTGCCTCACACGGATTGACAATTTAATGACGGCGAAGCCTAATGACTACAAATGACAGAACTCAATGTCTCAGCCATAGTTCTGGCCGGCGGAAGATCCTCCCGCTTCAAAAGGGATAAAGCGCTGATTCTCTGGGAAGGGAAACCTCTGATCGTCAGACAGGTTGATATGCTTAAGGGGCTGTTCGACGAGATAATCGTGGTGACGGGAGATGATAGGAGATATGAGGATCTGCTTGACGTCATAGTGGTGGATGATCTGATCAAAGGGAAAGGTCCACTCGGAGGGATACACGCCGGGCTGAGTTCCTCTTCAAACGATTACAACCTGATCCTTCCCTGCGATATGCCCCTGTTGAACGAGAAGGTGATCTCGCTTCTCCTGGATGAGATAGACGGTCAGGCGCGGATCATACTGCCTGTAGTGAGAGGATATGTGGAGCCATTGGTGGGGATCTATCACAGGGATTGTATCCCTTTTGCCGAGATGCTCCTGAGAGGAGGAAAACTGAAGGTTTTGGGTCTTATGGACTTCGTCCCGACCAAGCTCATACCCGAAAGCAGGGTGCTCGAGGTGGATCCCGATCTGACCTCCTTTCTCAATCTAAACAGGCCGGAGGACCTCATAAGATAGTCATTTGCACTCATTCGCCGCCCGTGGTTCACCGCCTATTGATCTTCGGACAAATGACCTGCAGCAGCGGGCTGCCAACAGCGGATGCTGAGATCTTCGCCACACCCTAGAGCGATTTGGGTTTTGAGAAAAACAGATGTGGCCACATATGACCGACAGTATCCCACATCGTGTCCACAGGATGTGGGACGAGACCCCTTTAAAAACCTGATAAATCGTCCAGATATGACACAATGTGGCCACGCTGTGGCCACAGGTTGTTGAGATTGTGGCCACACGTGACCGACATGTGACCACACTAGTATGAGATAGGCTTGAAGACGAAAATCCTGGTTTTCCCCCTTCTCATATCGTCACTGGCCTTTGGAGGTGAAGTCCGAGATACCTTCATCCTAGGCTGTAATCTGCCGT
>CAZHVH010000028.1:10960-17758 GCA_964535855.1 uncultured bacterium | reverse complement strand
GATAACCGCTGCACTCAGGGAAATAAGAGCGTATAGATTATACCAGAAATTCCCGCCGAGGGAAACGATCGCTTGTCAAAGGTTGGGATTCATGGTATACTTAAAATTAGCTTGATGTGACGTCATATCCGTAAACTCCCTGTTGATCGATTGTGGAAAACTTGTTGAAATCGACTTGATCGGCTTTCAGCTCAGGCTAGACAGCGACTGAGCTCGTGATGATCATCTGAACATCAGCCCAGAGGTGATCTTCCTTGTGGAAAATTGTTAAAATATTGTGGAAAATTTGTGGATAGAGTGTGGGGTGTCTTCAATGGGAGTTCATGAGACAAGCGCAGCAGTGAGGATCTGGAACAGGGTTCTGTCCGAGATTGAGGAGGGGGGAGACAACATATATCTTCGCCTTGTAAGGCCGCTGGAGGTGACGGAGGATAGCTTCGTTCTTTCCGTGCCGGCCGAATACGTTCAGAGCATCATGCAGGAGAGGTATCTCTCGCGGATAGGCGATATAGCCTCCAGGGAGGTCGGCAGACCGGTTAAGATCCAGTTCGTTGTGGAGAGATCGGATGTCGGGGAAGGTCAGAAATCCCCGATATACGATCACACTCTGGTGATACCGCCGAGGGTGGAGAGAAGGTTCTCCTCCAATCTAAATGCGAAGTATACGTTCGAGAGGTTCGTGGTCGGCACAAGCAACAAAATGGCCTATGTGGCCGCTATGACGGTTGCGGAGAGCCCAAACGGCAGAACCTTTAACCCCCTTTTCATCTATGGAGGAGTCGGCCTGGGGAAAACTCATCTGCTCCAAGCTATAGGAAACTACGTGGTTCAGCATCATCCGAACATGAAGGTGTTATACGTCACATCGGAGATGTTCATGAACGATTATATAGAGGCGATCCAGACTCAGAACTCCTTGAGCCTCAGGGAGAAATATAGGACCTTGGACATACTCCTCATAGATGACGTCCAGTCGCTCCAGGATAAGGAAGGAACACAGGAGGAGTTCTTCAACACGTTCAACGACCTATATAACGCCAACAAGCAGATCGTGCTGAGCAGCGACAGCCCCCCGAACAGGATAACCTCTATCCCGGACAGGCTCAGATCCAGATTTCAGATGGGGCTCGTCACCTATATAAGGCCCCCGGAGTTCGAGACAAGGGTGGCGATTTTACGAAAGAAAAGCGAAGAGCTCGAGATAACAAACATGCCGGATGATGTGGTCTTCTTCATAGCCGAGACGATCCGGACCAACATAAGGGAACTGGAGGGAGCGCTTTTAAGGGTGGCGAGCTACGCTTCGTTCTCCGACTCGGAGATAACGCTTGACCTTGCAAAGGAGGTTTTGAGGGACGTCAGCGAACCTCCACCCGTGGAACGGCGAGAGCCGGTGACGATAAGTTCGGTTCAAAAGGCTGTCGCCTCCTTCTTCAAGATATCGGTATCCGATCTGAAATCGGAGAAGAGGAATAAGTCGATAGCATGGCCCAGACACATCGCCATGTATCTATGCAGACAGTTGACCAACGCATCCCTGGAAGATATCGGGGGAAGCTTCGGCGGCAGAGATCACAGCACCGTCCTGCATGCCATCAACAAGATAGAGGAGAAGATACAGGTGGATAAGGACCTCAGTCAGACCGTCGACCAGCTGATGGAGATCCTAAGAGGATGATAAATCTCTAAAGGAAGTTTTCCTTAATTTTAATCTTCCTGTGAAATCGTGATTGTGGAAAACCGGTGGGAAACTGGTGAAAAACCGGTGAAATTCTGTGGATAAAAATCCATCGGTTGTGGACAAATCTGAGGTGTTGTGGAAATGTGGAAAAATTGTGGAAAACAATTCACAGGTTTTCCACAGCGAGATCCCAGTCACCGTCTGGCTTCGTGCCACTTTTCCACTTTTCCACAGCCCCTACTACTACTATTATATAATATTATATACTATATAGTAGTAATAGCTAGTATATAGATATACCCCTTACTATAGATATACAAGGGGTTAGGGTGGAGAACAAAGTGAAAATAATTGTTGAAACCAAACTCAAAATTAGGGTGAGAAGATGGAACTGAACTTTCAGAGAGATGAGCTCCTTAGAGCCTTACAAAGGCTCCAAAGCATAGCAGCCACCAGAAACACGATCCCGATCCTATCCAACACCCTCATATCCGCAGGAGATGAGGGCATAGTTATGGCTGCAACCGACCTGGAGGTGGGAATCAAACTCAAAGTGCCAGGCACGGTCGAAGAGGAAGGATCGATAACCATACCGGTGCGGAAGTTCCTCGAAATAGTTCGTGAACTGCCGTCAGATGAGGTGAGAATAACCACTTTGGCCAACGATCGGATCGAGATCACCTATGATCGAGGCTCGTACAAGATAGTCGGTCTTCCATCCGACGAGTTTCCCTCCTTTCCAGAGCCGTCGGAGGATTACCTTGTGATGGACTCCGATGTGTTGGTGGGGATGATAGGAAGAACCTCGTTTGCCGCCTCAGCCGAGGAGGGCGGATTTTATGACGGCGTATATTTTCATCTCACTCCGGATAGCGTCAGGATGGTTGCCTCCGATAGAAGGCGACTGGCTATGATGAGCGAGCGCATGGAGACACCGGTGGAGGAGGAGATGGGGGTCATAATTCCGCTGAAGGCCGTTAACGAGTTCGCCAAAAACTTCGAAGGCGCAGGTGAGATCAGGGTGTTCATACAGGAGAACCAGATCATGTTCCAGGGGGAGGATAAGACGCTCGTCTCCCGCCTTGTCGAGGGCAATTTCCCCGATTATGAGGCTATAATACCCAAGACCAGCGAGATAAGGATCGTCGCCGACACCCAGGAGATGCTAGGTGCCGTCAGACGAGTCTCCCTTCTGGCCGATCCGAAGACGCTGATGATCATTATGGACATCTCCGAGGGCAAACTTGTACTCTCAGCGAGCACCCCTGATTTCGGCTCAGCCTACGAGGAGATGGAGCTCAAAGAGAGCACCGGCCAGATCAAGATCGCCTTCATGGCCAGATATATCTCAGACGTGCTGAGGAACATAAACTGCGATGAGATCGTGTTCGAGTTCAACGAACCTCTCAGCCCTGCTTTAGCTAGACCCTCAGATTCGGATAACTACATCTACCTCATCATGCCGATGAGGATGGAGTGATGGCTTTTGTTCCTGAGAGGGTTAACCCTGAGAAACTTCAGAAACTATCGGGGGCAGAGCCTGACCTTCAACAAAAGCGTGAACATCCTGGTGGGGGGCAACGCTCAAGGTAAAACCAACCTGTTGGAGGCGATCTACTGTCTGTGCACCTGCAAATCCCATAGGACCCATCGGGATGAGGAGATGATCCTCTCGGGAGAACAGGGGTTCTATCTCAAGGGGAAATTTGAATCGGACGGAGATCACTTCGATATCGAGCTGGTGAACCTCCTGGATGGCAGGAAACGGGCGAGATTCAACGGCAAATCGGTGGAAAGGCTCTCGGACCTGATAGGAATCGCCAAGGTGGTTATATTCTCTCCGGAGTCCCTCCAGATCGTCAAAGGGGCTCCGGCTGAAAGGAGGAAATTCCTCGATATCCTTATATCCCAGCTGGATCGGGTTTACCTCCATGACCTTCAATCCTATCAGGCCGTCCTCAGACAACGAAACGAGCTTCTCAAGCAGATAAGAGACGGCATGGCTGATAGCGATCTTCTAACGATATGGGACGAGCAGCTCCTGGATTACGGCCTGAAGGTAGTTGAAAGGAGACTGGCAGTCGTTGATAGGATCGCTTCTTATGCTCGTGAAATCCATTCCGAGCTTTCAGGAGGAGAAAGCCTGAATTTAACCTATCTTGTCAACGGTTATGACGCTTCAAACGTTAAATTAAAAGAATTACTGACCTCTTCCCTGGAGGAGGCTAGGGAGTATGATATAACCCGCGGAAGCACCTCGGTGGGCCCTCACAGAGATGATCTGGGGATATATCTGAATGGGGTGGATGCGAGACGATTTTGCTCTCAGGGACAGCAGAGAACGATATCCCTTTCCCTGAGGATCTCCGAGTACAGGATGATAAAAGATGAGACGGGCAAAAATCCGTTGATACTGCTGGATGATGTGGCTTCTGAGCTCGATTCAACCAGGGCTTCGTTGTTGTACGAAATGCTAAATGAGGTCGACGCCCAGATATTTCTGACCACCACCCATCTAGATGAGCTCGCCATTTCAGGTGAATTTGATATCTTCGATGTTATCGAGGGAACGGTGAAATGCAGAGGATAAGGGAAATTCTCGATGAGGTCATAAAGGCCAAAGGGATGAAAGGGTGGATCGATGCCAAAATGGCCCTCATCAGATGGTCGGACGTGGTCGGTTCGGTTGCCTCTAAGTTCTCACGGGCGACGCAGATCAAAGATGGAAAGCTTACGGTCATCGTCTCCAATTCGGTGCTGTTGACGGATATGAGTTTCAGAAAGGAGGAGTACATCGAAAGATATGAGGAGCTTTTGGGGGAGGGGATCGTCAGGGATATAGAATTTAAGCTGGGAGTGATTAAACAGCCGGAGTCGAGGGAAGAGGTCGAGGAGAATCCGCTTTACGGAGATATAAGTCATATCGAGCTCACCGATGAGGAGCTCTCAATGGCCGATGAGATAGCTCAGGGGGTCGAGGACGAGGAGACCAGGGAGGTTATCAGGAGGGCGATCATCGGCCAGCTTAAACTCAACAAATGGAGGAAATCCTTAACCGGAGGTTAATGGCTCATATGGGAGAGATCAAATACACCGCCGAAGATATTCAGGTTCTCGAAGGATTAGAGGCGATCAGAAAACGCCCTGGTATGTTCATAGGCACCACCGGCCCCGCCGGGCTTCATCATCTCGTCACGGAGCTCGTCGATAACGCCATAGATGAGGCGATAGCCGGTTTCTGCTCCGAGATAGAGGTGGTGATCCATCCCGATGGAAGCGTATCGGTCTCCGATAACGGAAGAGGTATTCCCGTTGATCCCCACCCGACCTTGGGAAAATCGACCTTGGAAGTGGTTATGACCGTCCTGCATTCCGGCGGCAAGTTCGACGGCAGGAATAATGTGGGATACAAAACCGCATCCGGATTGCACGGCGTCGGCGATTGCTGTGTCAACGCCCTCTCGGAATGGCTGATCGCCGAGGTTCGCCGGGATGGAAAGGTATATCAGCAGAAGTACCGGCGCGGGATACCTCAGGGGCCTGTGGAGATAACGGGAGTCAGCACCAGGACCGGAACGACCATCACGTTTATGCCCGATAGAACGATCTTTGAAACGGTTGAATTCGACCATGATGTCCTCGCCAAGAGGCTGAGGGAGTTGGCTTTCCTCAATAAGGGGATCAAGATAATCTTCAGAGATGAAAGAATTCTGGAGGACGGAAGCGTAAGGGAGCCAAAGGTTTTCCACTATGAGGGCGGAATCGTCTCCTTCGTCCAATATCTCAATCAGAACAAAAACGTCCTTCATGACCCGCCGATATACATCCATGGGGAGCGGAACGACGTGTTCGTCGAGATCGCCATGCAGTTCAACGACGGATACTCCGAGAACATCTTCTCATACGCTAACAACGCCAACACCCACAACGGCGGAACACATGTGAGCGGGTTCAAATCGGGGCTAACCAGGGTTTTCAACAATTACGCCAGGTCTAACGATCTGCTGAAAAACTCCAAGGTGAGGCTCTCCGGCGAGGATATCAGGGAGGGGCTTACCGCCGTCATAAGCGTCAAACTTCCGAACCCGCAGTTCGAGGGACAGACGAAAGGGGCGTTGGGAAACACCGAGGTGGCGGGAATCGTCGAATCCCTCATAAACGAGCAGCTTTCGCTGTACTTGGAGGAGAATCCTAACGTAGCCAGGAAGATCATCCAGAAGAGCATCCTTGCCGCCCAGGCGAGGGAGGCGGCCAGAAAGGCGAGGGAGCTCACCCGAAGAAAAAGCGTCCTGGATAGCTCATCGCTCCCGACGAAGCTCGCCGATTGTTCCGAGAGGGACCCCGAGCTGTGTGAGCTTTTCAT
Organism: uncultured bacterium; assembly: GCA_964535855.1. Classification (GTDB taxonomy): domain Bacteria; phylum Poribacteria; class WGA-4E; order B28-G17; family B28-G17; genus JAGGXZ01. The sequence continues at coordinate 11,714 of CAZHVH010000028.1, read as the reverse complement.
CGTCGAGGGTGATTCCGCCGGCGGAACAGCCAAACAGGGCAGGGATAGAAGATATCAAGCCGTCCTGCCGTTGAGGGGAAAGATAATCAATGTGGAGAAATGGCGGCTCGATAAGGTCCTGTCCAATAAGGAGATCGAGGACATAATCACCGCCCTGGGAACAGGTATCGGCCAGGACGACTTCGACATATCCAAGCTGCGGTACAATAAGATCATCGTTATGAGCGTAGACGGAGACGAGATATGCTTCATACGGGACCCTAACGGCTGGATTCGCCAGGTGAGAATAGGTCCCTTTATCGACAGGAGACTGGAAAAAAGAGATGATATCTCGGGTTTCAGTGTATTATGCTTCGACCGAAAAACACATCGGACGGAATTTAAACCTATCTCCGGCGTGATACGGCATCCTCTGAATGAGCCGCTTTATGAGATCCGGACCGCTTACGGTCGCCGCCTAAGGGTGACGTCATCGCATAGCATCTTCGTCTTTGACGGTCAAAATGTGGTTCTCAAGAGAGGAGATGAGATCAAAGAAGGAGATCTTATCGTTGCTCCAGCCAAGCTCCCTCTAGCTCAAGATCATTATCCATCGCGTATCGATCTCCTTGTGGAATTGATGCGATACAGAGATCTATTGGGGAAGGATATAATCCTTTGGGGAGATGATGTTGTTGAACTCCAGAAGAAGCGGATCAAGGATGAATATAACGACAATCCCCAGATGGTTGAACCTAGAGTGGCTATTCCGCTT
>CAZHVH010000028.1:0-10860 GCA_964535855.1 uncultured bacterium | reverse complement strand
GGATGAATATAACGACAATCCCCAGATGGTTGAACCTAGAGTGGCTATTCCGCTTGCGGTGAGGGAGACATTGATAGCTCGAAGGCGAGAGAGCGGTCTTAGTCAGCTCGATATATGTAAAGCTGTGGGAATAAAACAACCCGTTACCTACTATAGCTGGGAGAAGGGGAGATCAAAACCGACGTTGGAAAGCTTCCTCCGTTACGTTCAACTGCTAGGGCTTGATGTGGAGGATATGATCTCAAAGGTGAAGATATGCGATTCGCACTTAGATCACATATGGAATACACGATATACCGGCTCAGGGCGTAATCGAGTTCGCCCGTGGATGAGGTTAGGTGATCTGAGATGGAGCGATATAGCCTCTTTAGACAACGTCAAGCTCGCTCCCGAGCACTATCCCCATAAGGCCGTAAATCGGTATATTCCAATTAACGAAGGTCTCATGACCTTACTGGGATTTTTCACCGCTGAGGGAAGCTGTAGTCAAAGAGGAGGGGTACGGCTGACATTTGGTCGAAAAAGCCTTTGTTGGCTTGAGGAGATCAAAGAGGCCTTTCAGGAGGTCTTCGGCGTCGAACCTTCGTTTTATCCTCCTAGCGATAATCGGGCCGGAGAATTGCGGGTCGTTCATAATGTTATCTCCGCTATCTTTCGATTGATATTTGGATTTGACAAGGCTAGATCACATACGAAGCGCATTCCCGATCTAGTGTTCAACGTCTCACCTGAACTCCAATTGGCATACCTGCGTGGATATTTCCTCGGAGATGGTACGCTCACCCGGAACGGAATCTCGTGGAGTACCACCTCGTCAGATCTAGCTGGCGGTTTGGTCTATCTGTTATTATCTCACGGCGTTTTAGCTTCCCTTTCGGTGAGACAACCTACGGGGAAACCCAGCGGATTAATCCGCGGGAAACCGGTTATAACGCGGCGGGAAGTTTATACCGTCACAATTAGGGATAAGTCAGATCTGATCACCTTAGAACCGGTTTGGCGCGATCATCCAAACGCCGTTCAGCTCCGTAGACGATTAGAGCGGTCTCAGAGAAATCCTAAGATCCGACCTTTCCGAAAGGTTGGCGGGGATCTGATAGCGCTACCGGTTAGATCGATAAAACAGGTTGAAGCGACCAACGGCATGGTCTACGATTTTTCAGTCGCCGAGCATGAGAACTTCATATGCGGCATGGGAGGGCTCTGCGCTCATAACACAGACGCGGATATCGACGGAGCCCACATCAGAACGCTGCTTCTGACCTTCTTCTTCAGACATATGCCCCAGTTGGTTATGAACGGTAACATATACATCGCCCAACCTCCGCTTTATAGGGTTAGGAAAGGCAGAAAGGAACAATATATCAACAGCGAGGAACAGATGACGGATTTCCTCCTCGAACTGGCCCTCGACTCCGTTACCCTCAGAAATCTCAGGAGGGATAGACCTTACACCGAGCTCCAGCTCAGGGATATCATAGCGTGGATCAGAGAGATAGAGAAGAGGCTGAACGAGTTGAACAGGAAGGGAATCGATATAGACGAACTCCTGGCCCGTAGGTTCCGGGATGAAAAGAAGGTGGCTCTGTACAGGGTTAAAACGGGGGAAGGGGAGTTCTATAGATTCGAGGATGAGGTTGAGGAGCTGCTCTCGGAGCTCAGAAGCGGCGACATCGAAAAGCAGCTCGAGCTGCTCAAGGAATCCGGCGATGAGACGATGGTGGAGGATGTCTCGGATATGCCCGAGATAGAGGAGCTCGACAGATACGTGGATATGCTCAGGGAGTATGGTATTCTGCCCGAGGACTTCATGAGGGGCAGGGAAGAGGATGAGTCGGTCGAGCCGGTGTTCGTCATAGACGACGGATCGAAGAAGCAAAAGGCGCGCACGATCTGGGGGATGATGGATCAGATGTTGGAGATCGGAAAGAAAGGCGTCACGATACAACGGTATAAGGGGCTAGGCGAGATGAACGCCGATCAACTGAGGGAGACGACCATGGACCCGAACACCAGGGTCTTGATCCACGTGAAGCTCGAGGACGTGGTCGAGGCCGATAGGATCTTCACGGCGCTTATGGGCGAAAGCGTCGGTCCAAGACGTGAGTTCATAGAGAAATACGGAATGCATGTTAAACTCGACCTTTACGGATGAGGGTATCTGGGATGCAGGAGAAGACGGAAAGGATTATCACCAGGCCGATCGAGGATGAGCTGAGGGACTCATACCTCACCTACATGATGAGCGTCATCACCAACAGGGCGATACCTGACGTCAGAGATGGGCTGAAGCCGAGCACTCGCAGGATACTGTATGCGATGCACGAGATGGGGTTAACCCATAACAGGCCCTATAAGAAATCGGCCGCTATCGTCGGCGAGGTGATGGGTAAGTATCATCCACACGGCGATGCTCCCATCTATTCCACCCTGGTTGGGATGGCGCAGGACTTCTCGATGAGATATCCCCTTATAGATGGGCAGGGGAACTTTGGATGTTTCACAGGAGATACGAAGATTAAATTACTGGATGGAACAGAGAAATCGTTTGAGGAACTGTCGAAACTTCCTCCAGAGGAAAAATTCTACGTTTACTCTGTGGACAAAAATGGCAGGATAGTTATAGGAGAAGGGAAACATGCCCGAATCACACGACGTAACGCACAGCTTGTCGAAGTAACGCTTGACAATGGGGAAAAAATACGATGTACACCTGATCACAGATTTATGCTTCGTGATGGTACTTATAAAGAGGCTCAATGCTTAGTACCCGGTGATAGCCTCATGGCTGCGTATTTTGATACTGCTCCCGTTCGTAAAGGCACGAACGAGTATCTACGCGTTCGCCAACCTGACGGAGAGTGGGAATTCGTCCATCACCTCGCTGACAAATTCAATGAAATTAAAGGATTAGCCAGAGAAATAAAAGGCGGTTTCGTGTGTCACCATGTTAATTTTAATCGCTTTGACAATAGACCTGCTAATATTGTAAGATTAACGGTTAAGGAACATATTAAAATACATGCTGAGCAAATAGCAAAACTCTGGGATGATGAGAATTTTCGTCGAAAACAGTTGTTAGGCGTAAAAAGGTATTACAAGGAAAATCCAGAAGTTCTTGAAGAGAGGAGGAAACGCTTCATAGAGCAAAATACTGATGAAAATTTCCGACAAGCTAATGGCAGAAGAATCTCCGTTAAACTTCGGGAATTTTATGCTAAAAATCCCCATAAATGTCGTGAAATCTCCGAACGGATGAAATCGCTATGGAGGGATCCCAATTATCAAGAACGAATGAAAAGAGTTCTAAGAGGCTTAAAGAAGCGGGAGCTAACTCCCGAAGAGAAGGAAAGAGTTAGCCGCATCATTTCTGAAAAAAGTCGAAAAATGTGGGAGGATGAGAATAAAAGGCAAGAGATAATCAGTGCGATAAGAAGAAGCATGAATAACGAATCGGTTCGAGCAAAACTCTCCGAAAATTCGAAGAAATTGTGGGAGGACCCTGAGTATCGCTCCAAGTTCCCAGAAGATCACTTCTCGCTTATGGCGAAAAAGCTGTGGGAAGACCCAGCCACCAGAGAACTACATCGTCAAAAGTTGAAAAAACAACGTGAAGATCCGCTCTTTGTTGAAAAACAGCGGGAAGGCGTGAGACGGAGTAATAAACTCCGTCTCGCGGAAAATCCTGATATGATGAAGGAAATGACCGCGCGTGCCGCAGATTCATTAAAAAAACTTTGGAATAACCCTGAATATAAAATTAGGGTTATGCGCAGCAAAGTTGCAGGATATGTATCATCTATCTTGCATGAAGTAGGAAGGAAGAATTTCACACCAGAGTTATATGAGGAAAAGCGAAATAGCAATTGGATACCCCGTTTTGAAAAGGCTCTATCTTACTTTGATGGAAAGCTTGAGGATCTTCTGGACTATGCTGAAACTTACAATCACAAGGTCGTATCTGTTCGATGGCTAGATGAGCGAGCAGATGTATATGATATCACGGTTGATGAGCATCACAACTTCTTGCTGGCAAGCGGAGTTTTCGTTCACAATTCCATCGACGGCGATCCGCCGGCCGCAATGCGCTACAGCGAGGCCAGGATGACCCCCATCGCCGAGGAGATGCTGGCCGATATCGATAAGGACACGGTCGATTTCCAACCCAACTACGATGACTCGCTTATGGAGCCCAAGGTTCTCCCATCCAGGTTCCCGAACCTGTTGGTCAACGGCTCTCTGGGCATCGCCGTCGTATACACCACCAAGATCCCCCCTCATAACCTCAACGAGGTGGTCGATGCCGCCATCATGCTTCTGGAAAACCCGAACGCTACGGCGGACGATCTCATGAAGGCGATCAAAGGCCCGGATTTCCCAACAGGAGGGATCATCGTAGGCAGAAGGGGGATCAAAGAGGCATATAAGACCGGCAGGGGACATATAACCCTCAGGGCCAGGGCCGTGATCGAGAGGGGGAAGGGAAACGAAAGGATAGTCATCACCGAAATCCCATACCAGGTCAACAAAACCACCCTCAAGGAGAAAATCGCCGATCTCGTTAACTCCAAGGTCATAACCGGCATCTCCGACATAAGGGATGAGTCGGATCGAACCGGGATAAGGGTGGTCCTAGAGCTCAAGCGAGGCGAGATCGCACAGGTGGTGCTCAATCAGCTTTACAAACACTCTCATATGCAGATCACCTATGGCGTGATAATGGTCGCTCTGGTGGACGGTCAGCCGAGGCTTTTGAACCTCAAGGATCTCATCTGGTACTACCTGGAACACAGAAGAGAGGTGATACGCAGGAGGACCGAGTTCGAGCTCAATCGTGCCCAGCATAGGGCTCATATACTGGAGGGATACAGGATCGCCCTGAACAATATCGAGGAGGTCATTCAGATCATCGAGGATTCCGATTCCCCTTCATCCGCAAGGGAAGAGCTGATGGAGAGGTTTTCGCTATCCGAGGATCAGGCCTCTGAGATACTCTCCATGACGCTTCAGAGGTTAACAGGGCTCGAACGACAGAGGATAAACGACGAGTATGCGGATCTGCTTTTGAGGATGGAGGAGTTGAAGGCCATCCTCAGAAACCCCGCCCTTGTGGACAGCATCATCAAGGATGAGCTTCTGGAGATAAAGGCGAAATATGGAGATGAGCGCAGGACGGAGATAATCGAGGAGATAGGCGAGTTCAGGATAGAGGATCTGATCGCCGACGAGGATATGGTCATCACGATCACGCATGAGGGATATATCAAACGGATCCCCGTTTCGACCTATAAAAGACAGCGCAGGGGCGGCGTCGGCATCAGGGGGATGACGACCAAGGAAGGGGATTTCGTCGAACATATATTCGTCGCCACCAACCATCAGTATATCCTCTTCTTCACGGACAGGGGAAAATGTTATTGGCTCAGGGTGTTCGAGATACCCGAGACAGGGCGAAGTTCGAGGGGAAGGGCGATCGTCAATCTCCTGAGGCTTGATCCCGACGAGAGGATAGCGGCCTTCGTGCCGGTCAGGGAGTTTCGCGATGACAGGTTCGTCTTCATGGTGACGAGGAAGGGCATAGTCAAGAAGACCAATCTATCCGCCTTTAGCCGGCCCATCTCAACCGGGATAATCGCCATAAACCTCCACGAGGATGACGAGCTGATAGATGCCAAATTGACGGACGGAGCTCAGGAGATAATACTGGTTACCAAACACGGCATGTCGATCAGGTTCGATGAAGGGGAGATCAGATCGATGGGAAGGACGGCATACGGCGTGAGAGGGATAAGGCTCAAGAGGGGAGATTCGGTCGTCGGAATGGCCATCGCCAAGGACAATTCCACGCTGCTTGTGGTCGCCGAAAACGGATATGGAAAGCGAACCGATATCTCCGAATACAGACTTCAATCCCGAGGAGGGATCGGGATCATAACGATGAGGACCAATCAAAAGACAGGGAACATCGTTGGGGTTAAATCCGTCTCAGATAGGGACGAGATCATCCTCACGAGCTCCAGCGGGATGATCACCAGGATATCGGTCAGGGATATCAGTGTGATAGGAAGGGCCACCCAGGGGGTGAGGCTGATGTCGCTTCAGAATGGGGAGACGATCGTGGATGTGGCCCTCTTCTCCCCGGAAGGTAAAGACGAGGAGGATAAGATCAAATTGAGGAAGATCGAGGAGGAAGAGCTCGATGAAGGGGAAGAGGAGTAGAGGCAAAGCGCTGCCCTGCCTCTACATCGTGATCGCCGTTCTTTTCCTTGTCGGCATAAGGCCTATCTTCGGCCAGGAGATATTAGATCCGGACGAACAGTTGATCGTTACCGCCAGAGCTCATCTGGCGACGGCGATTTACTATAGGATGAAGGAGGACCTGAAAACCGCCAGGAAACACCTGGAGAAAGCCCTGGATAGCTACAACTCCTCAGCCTTCGTACACGTGGAGCTGGCTAAGGTGGCATTGAGGATGCAGGATATCAGGGTGGCGGAGTTCGAATGCAAATATGCCCTTGAGATGAACCCTCAATGTGCCTCAGCCTATACCGTGCTGGGCCGGATAAACCTGATGCGCAACAGGATAACGGATGCCATGGAATGTTTCAGAAAGGCCATAAAGGCGGATCCGAAATATGTTGAGCCCAGGTTTTTCCTGGCCAACATCGCCTCCAGCATCGGAGATCTGACAACCGCCGAGGAACAATACAAGGAGCTCATCAAGCTTAATCCCCTATACGCCCCCTTTCACTTCGATCTAGGCAGGGTATACATCTCTCAGGACAGGCTCGATGAGGCCGTGAAAGAGATGAAGGCGGCGGTGAAGATAAGCGAAAATTATATGGCTCCCAGACAAAGCTTGGTGGATATATATCTCAAACAGGGCAGATACGAGGAGGCGGAGAAACAGATCAAGGAGATAATGGAGCGAGGAGGGCCGATCAACGAAAAACTCATGGTGCTTCTGGCCAGGATATATGTCGAGCGAGGTAAAATCGAGGAGGCCGCCCATATCTGTCAATCCATCCTCGCGTCCAACCCGAATAACCTGGAGGTTAAATCGATCTACGGAAGCTTGCTCGTCGGGATGAACAGGATAGACGACGCGATAAGGATATTGGGTGACGTGCTGAAGTCGAAGCCCAAAGATGCGGAGGCCCATTACTGGATAGGCGTGGCATACGATAAGAAGGGCGATTTTGAAAGGGCCGTTCAACATCTCAGAAAATCCATCGACCTCAATCCAAACAGATCGAACGCCTACAACACGCTCGGATATCTCATGGCCGAAAGGGGGGTTAATCTCGAGGAGGCCGTCAACCTGATAAAAAAGGCCCTTGAGATGGACCCCGAAAACGGCGCATACCTGGATAGCCTCGGCTGGGCATATTACAAGATGGGACGGATCGACGAGGCGCTGGAGAACCTGAAAAAGGCGGCCAAGCTCAATCCGGATGAGCCGGAGATCAGAAAACATCTGGGCGAGGTCTATCTGAAGAAGGGGATGAAGGAGGAGGCGATCCGTCAATGGCGGGAGGCGGTCAAGCTCGATCCGAAAAACGAAGAGCTTAAATCCAAGCTGCAGAAGTTGCTCGGGGAAAAAGGTCGTTGAAACCCTCCTTATCCAGACTTCATCCCATAAAGAGGATATGGCGAAAGTCGAAACGCTTGTGAAATTCCTAGACTACATCAGGAAACACCCTGAGGCGAACGATAGAGAGATAGCTGAGGCGATAGGTGTCACGCAAAGATATGTCAGGGAATGCAAAAGGGACGTAAAGCTCCTGAAGCATCATCTCCTTGATCTCGTTCTGGGAAATGAGGATATAAGGATACTGCTTTCGAAGTTCAATCCTCTGTCCAAGAATTGGGGGGAACTTCATAGTAGCAGCTGGGTGTGAGGAATAGGGAAAGAAGGGAAACCCATCAGGGTGAAACTGTATCAATTTCCTTCTTTGATTCCAAGTCGAATGAAAAGGCATTCAAAGAGTAAGGATGTTTCAAGAATGAAAGGTTACTTGCTGTTGAGCCTTCTTTTACTTGCTGTGTTTATCTCGGCATGTTACTACTCTCTTTCAGGTTCTCTAAACCAAAACGTTTTTTCTATGGACTTTAATTCTAGAAGAGAAGCAATGTTTTGGAAGCAGATAGGACCAGGGTCTTGGAAGATACAGGATGGCTATCTTCTCATTCACAATAAGGAAAGGCACAGGCCCGTTCCTTATAAGGGGCTACCTACAACCTTTCTTTTGATGCGAAAGGCCTTTAACTCACATAATATCTCTGTTCAGGTGGAAGGGGAAATTCTAGAGGTAATCGCTCCTTTTAAGGAAGAGCCAGGGGTAGGAATTCTATTATGGTCGAATCTGGTTCAACATATTCAACCTCATACACCGCCTTATGATTCCGGTTATTCACTCTCCTTCACCGTTAAGCGAACTTATCTCTTTGGGGGATTCAAAAAGCCCATAGCTGAGCTTGAGGACACGACTATCAGGGGTTCCTCTCCTTTTCATCTGACTCCGTACCGTAAGTTTACGCTTGAGATAAGACAGAATTTAAACGTGATTCAGGGCTACCTGGATGGGGAGCTCATCGTTGATGCGATTGATCCATATTATAGCAGGCGTTGTCTTTCAGATTGGATTGGCCTTGCTGCAGCAGGGCTCAAAGTCAAATTTGACAACCTGAGGGTGGAGTGGGGAAAGTAAGAGGTTTTCGTCGTGAAATGGCTGACATCTTCTATCGTTATCACTTTAATCCTGTTTTTGATCGCCGAGGCTTTCCCTACCCAAAAAGACATAAAGGTGGTAGGGAAAAAACCACCAGATTTGCCGGTTGAGATTTACCAAGCTAGCTGGGCTCTACTCATCGGCATAAACGATTATCCCAATCTTCCTCCTCAATATCAACTCAGCTATGCTGTGGCGGATGCTACCGAGCTTGCTGAACTGCTACAGATGAAATTCGGCTTCCCAAAGGGGAACATCATCCTCCTTACCAATGGGGGAGCTACGAAGAGGGATATCCTGGATGCCCTCGCTGAGCTCGCAAATCCAAGAAGGGTGAAAAAGGAGGATTGTGTGCTCATTTTCTTCTCCGGACATGGTCAGACTGTCCCTTTGCCATATGGAGGAGAGATGGGGTTTCTGGTACCTCATGATGCTAAAGTTGATCTGGGTGAGAAGCCTGACTATTCCCAATATTATCGCTACTGCATAAGCATGGACGAGTTGAGGAAAGTCGCTAAACTTATCCCTGCAAAGCATATCCTCTTTCTCGTCGATGCATGCTATAGTGGTCTTGCTCTGAGATCATTGAAAGGACTTGATCCCAGCACAGAAGGATATCTGAGAAAGATAACCAGACTTCCTGTCAGGGAAGTGATAACGGCAGGGAGAAAAGGAGAACAATCTGTGGAAAGCCCCGATTGGGGGCATGGCGCTTTTACATATAAGCTTCTCGAAGGATTGCGGAGTGAGACAGCCGATGTAAATGATGACGGAGTAATAACAGCTATGGAGCTTGGGACGTATCTGAAACAGGTTGTACCGAGGATAGCAAATCAGACACCCCAGTTCGGGTATTTGGACGGAGAAGGGGAGTTTATACTATTGCCGCAGAATGTCGGGAAGCCCAAACCTGATATCTACCGGATAGATATAATCTCCCCAGGAGGATTTCAGGTCTTTTTGGACGGCAAACCGACCGGTCGGGAGACTCCCATCCTGATCACCCTGCCCTCCGGGCGATATAGGCTCAAGCTGGAGAAACCCGGATATAAACCGTACGAAAAAGATGTAACACTTGGTCCTGACCATCCTGTAGAGACGATTCGTGCGACTGCTATTCCTCTGCCACCTCCGAAGAAGAAGGGTTCTGGGCTGCTATATGTCAAGGCGTTTGCGGATGGGAAACCTACAGTGGCCAAGGTTTTCGTGGATGGCAAAGAAGTCGGCGAAACACCTTATACTAATCCCGCTATACCTTCAGGTGTTCACGTGGTGAAGGTCAGTAAGCCGCTATATCACGATTATCAAGAGAGGATAACAGTCGAGGAAGACCGCAAACACGAGATCTTGGCGATGCTCCAGATAGCCTTTGGTTCGTTGAAGGTGATCAGCGTCCCAGAGGGGGCTGAGGTGGTACTGCTCGACTCGTTGGGAACCCGCTGTGGAAGTGGCAAAACTCCTCTGCAATTGGATAAGATCCCAAGTGGTTCCTACCAGCTTAGAGTAAGCAAAGATCGGTATCATACTGAAAGTACAATTGTATTTATCCGTGATGGAGAGGTAACAACTAAATCGGTATCGCTCAGACCTCTGTTCGGGACGCTGAAAGTGGGAAGCGATCCGCCAGGGGCGCGTGTGCTTCTAGCAGGTGAGGAGAAAGGGGTTACCCCCTTGGAGATCGAGGTAGATGCGGGGCGATATGTGCTGGAATTACACAAGGAGCTATACATGGATTGGTCCGAAGAGGTGAGGATCAAAGAAGGTGAGACAACCTCCATATTTCGTAAGCTTTTATCTAACCTAGGCACGCTCGTTGTGCGAATAACTCCTAAAGGGGCAAAGGTCATGGTAGACGGCAAAAAGATGGGGAAAACCCCTATGACATTGAAGCTTTTGTCCGGAGAGCATAAGGTAGAGGTAAGCAAGGAAGGTTATGTACCAAGGATATATGAATCCTTGTTTATAGCGCGGGACCAGACAGAAATTCTGGAAGGGAAATTAGAACGGAAAATGGGAACGCTGAGAGTAATCTCAACACCCCCGGAAGCGCACATCCTGATCGATGATAGGGATTATCAGTAGATCACAATGACTAGGGATCAGAATAATCCTAAAATCGATTTGAACG
>CAZHVH010000027.1:2180-17771 GCA_964535855.1 uncultured bacterium | reverse complement strand
AGTTGCCTTCATAGGTGTCGGCGGCATAGCGCATGCGCATCTCAACAACCTCAGCGGGTTTTCCGACGTTGAGTTCGTTGCCATGTGCGATGTGGATGAGAACAGGGCGAAATCGGCCGCCGATCGGTTCGGCGGAAAGCCGTATACCGATTTCAAGGTGATGTTCGATAAGGAGAAGTTCGACGCCCTCTACATCTGCACCCCTCCCTTCGCCCATGGCGAGCAGGAGATGATCGCCTGCGAGAAGGGCATCCCATTTTTCGTCGAAAAGCCCATAGCCGCCGATCTGGAGACGGCGTTGAAGATAGATGAGGCCGTGCGTAAAAGCGGCATAATCACGGCCGTGGGGTATCACTGGCGCTATACCAACTCCGCCGAGGCGGCCAAATCCTTCCTTTCAGATAAGCTCGTCCTGGGAGCTCTGGGATACTGGATGGGTGGATTGCCGGGGACATACTGGTGGAGACAGAGGAAGCTCTCCGGAGGTCAACATGTGGAGCAGACGACCCATATCATAGATCTGGCCCGCTATATGATCGGGAGCGACGCCGAATACGTCCAGATGTTCGCGGCCAGCGGCAGCATGACCGATATCCCCGACTACGACGTGGATGACATGAGCGTGATCAACGTCAAGTTCAAAAACGGCGCCATAGCGAACATCACCTCCGCCTGCTGCCTCTCCCAGGGATATAAGGTCGAGCTGGATGTGATCTGCAGGGATATAGTGGTGGAGATAACCGGCGGCGCGGCGAGACTTATAAGACGCGGAGACCTCCAGCATAGGGTCGAGGAAAGGATCGAGTCCAGGATCAACGCCTATCAGGCCGAGGATAGAACCTTCATAGATGCCGTTAAATCGGGCGATCCGTCGAAGATAAAATCGCCATACTCGGATGCCTTACAGACGCATAAGCTCCAGATGGCAGCGAGCAAGTCGCTTGAAACCGGCAGGGTGGAAAAGGTGGAATAAAGCAGATCGCTCATATTATCGCTGAGTGTAGCGACTTCAAAGTGGAAAACCGGAAGCTAGATTTAGGAAACTGACAAGGAGACAATGGGACAAGGGGACAGGGGGAGATTTCCCCTTGTCTCTCTATCTCCTTGTCTCCTTGTCATACTCTCGGACAATGGAGAGCTGACTACAGACGTTTTAATGAACTACACTTAAGGAGAATATGAGCAAGACAGATTCAGGTTGAGGTTAAGATGGTCAAGGGTCTAGAGTCAAGGGTCAAGAGACAAAAAAGAGACTAAGGGCTTTTCAATGATTTGGTATAATCAGGCGTGGTAGGGGCTCGCCCCTGTGCGTGCCCCAAATCCGGCAGGCACAAGGAGAGCGGCGAATGGCGAGTAGCGAGTGGTGATTCTCCCCCATTCGCTACTCGTTACAATTACAGTGCCGGCGAAAAACGTTGAAAACCCCTAAGAAGAGACTCTGGACTCTTGACCCTCGACCCTCGACCTTTCTAACTAATACGATGACGCGAGATGAAAGGTTTTCACTCTTAGCGAAACTGGGCTGGTGGTCCTTCGTGGCGGGGATGATCCTCCTGATCCTCTCCGTCGGATTCGGCCTCGCCTCGATCATCTATTCGATTCTGCGCGACGGCATAATCGCCGGATTTTCGACCGCCCTTAAAGCGGCGGCGTGGATTATCCTATCCCTCATTTTGATGGCTTTGGGTGAAACAACGGCCCTTTTGATCTCGATTGAGAGAGGGATCAGATCGCTCATCGATGAAATTCAGAAGCTTCAGGTGAGACCTGTCGTCAGGGAAAGCGAGGGCGAAACGATCTTCGATGAATTCGGCATAGAGATCGCTGAGAGAGGGGAATAGATCCCCTACCCCTTTTTGATCTTTAAAAGTATCGATGATGTGAGGAAAGTGAGGGTTAATAGCAGGACTATCGTCGCACCGCTGGGCGTGTTCAGGTAATAGGAGATCACGATCCCGCCTAACGATGAAAGCACCCCGACGAGGATCGAAAATGCCATTAACGCCTTGAAGTTTCTCACCCACCCCATCACCGTGGCGGACGGAGCCACCAGAAGGGCCGAAACCAGGATTATCCCCACGACCTTGATCGATATGACGATCGCGACGGAGATCATGCTCAAAAGCAGCATATCCATCGCGACGACCGGTATCCCGGAAACCCTTGCCATCTGCGAGTCGAAGGTGATATAGAGGAACTGATGGTAGAAGATGAGTACCAGAAACATCAGGATCACTCCGAGCGAGGCGGTTATGATCAGATCAACCTTGCTGACCGCCAGTATATTGCCGAAGAGGTATCCGAACAGGTCCACGTTGTACTCCTTTATCAGGTTGATGATTATGGCGCCGAAGGACATCGTCGCGGCGAAAAAAACGCCTATCGGCACATCGCTCTTCAGCCTTGTGAGCCTTCCGGTCACGGCTATCGCCCATGAGACGAGGACGCAGAAGATGATCGCCACCGCTGAGGGGTTGAGTCCGAGGTAATATCCCAACGCCACTCCTCCGAAGGCAGCATGGCTTATCCCCGCCCCCAAAAAGGCCATACCTCTCAAAACGACATATGTCCCTATGGCCGCCGTCAACGCTCCGACGATCACCCCGGCCATGAGCGCCCTCTGCATGAAACCGTATTGAAGCATCTCAGGCAGGTTCATTTCCTCTCCTCTCTTCCCTCATGTGTCAGCAGGAACACGTTCATCCCGTAAAGCCGGTTCAACTTCTCGCTCTTCATCACATCGGCGGGACATCCGTGCATGTAAAGCTTGCGGTTGAGGCAGGCGATCTTCGTCACTCGATCCGTGATGGCGCCTATGTCGTGTGAGACCATGATGATGGTCATCCCCATATCATGTAGTCTTGACAGCAGCGAGTAGAAGTTCTCCTGTGAGGGTTGGTCTATGCCGGAGGTGGGCTCATCCAGGATGAGCAGCCTGGGCTCCTGGGCGAGCGCGCGGGCCAAAAGCACCCTTTGCTGTTGTCCACCTGAGAGTTCTCCGAAGAGTTTGCCAGCATGTTCCAGCATCCCCATCTCTCTGAGCGCCTCTTCGATTTTCCTCCTGTCATCTCCGCTTAGCCTCCGGGCCCATCGTCTCCGATGAATTCTCCCCAGGGCGACGACCTCATAGACGGTTATCGGGAAGAACCGCTCCGCCTCGTGCCTCTGCGGTATGTATCCCACCAGGCTTCTGAGTTCCCCCAGCTTCCACGGTTCCCTGCCGAAGACCCTCACGTAACCCTCATCCGGCCTGATTAAACCGACGATGATCCTGAGCAGCGTCGTTTTGCCCGCTCCGTTTGGGCCGACGATGCCCATGAAGTCTCCCTCCTCAACCTCCAGGTTAACCCCCTCCAGCACGGATATCCCATCGAACCTGACCCATACGTCCTTCAACTCGACGACCCTCTCGCTCATCTGAACACCTCCTCGATCGCCTTGAGGTTTCGCCTCATCAGCTTGAAGTAATCCTCCTTCGAGCTCCCCAGCGGATCAAGGGTGGCCAATTTGACGTTCGCCTCATGGGCGATCATCTCCGCCACCTTCGGATTGAACTGCGGCTCTATGAAGATCACCTTTACTTTATATCTCTTGATCTCCCTGATTATCGTCGCTATATCTCGGGGCGTTGGAGATTTTCCGGGGCTTTTCTCCACCACGCCCACGATCTGAATTCCATATCTCCTGGCGAAGTAATCCCAGGCCGGATGGAACACCACCGCCCGCTTATCCCTTATCCCTCCTATCCGCCTCCTGATCTCCCTATCCAGGGCGTCCAGCTTGGCCTGCAGTTTCCTGAGATTCTCCCTGTAGTAGGCTTTGTTTTCGGGATCGACCTGCTCCAGTCCCTTTTCGATGTTATGGGCCATCTTTTTGGCCAGGATGGGGTCGAGCCAGACGTGTGGGTTGCCGCCTCTGGTCCGTTTACCCTCATGTCCGGCCTTGGCGCCGATGAGCTTTATCCCCTTTGAGGCCTCGACGAGAACGAGTTTTCTATTTGAGCTTCCCTTCAGCATTTTCTCAGCCCACATCTCCAGTCCGGCGCCGTTTTCGACGAAGAGATCAGCGCGTGCGATGAGCTTCATCTTATCGGCCGTCGGCTCGTAGACGTGCGGACTGGCGCCTGGGGGAAGCAGCACGATCACCTCACCTTTATCACCCACCAGTTCACGCGTCAGACTTCCAAGCGGGGGGATGGTTACGACCACGTTGAGCCGATCCGCCCCAAAAGCAAGGGATAGAACGCAAAAGGATAACAACATCAGGAACCACCTTCTCATCCCTGCCCCTCCTTAGGATCATCTGAGGAATATTCTACCTTACCTTTCACCTGGATATCAAGTGATGGTGGGCGAATCGAGGGCTTTTCAATGATTTAGCATAATCAGGCGTGGTAGAAGCACGCCCCTGTGCGTGCCCCTGAATCCGGCAGGCACAAGGAGGAACGGCGAATGGCGAGTAGCGAGTGGTGATTCTCCCCTATTCGCTGCTCGCCACTCGCTACTCGCTACAATTACAGCGCTGGCGAAAAGCGTTGAAAACCCCTAGGATTAACGGATTAACGCGAGAAGCCGACATCACCCGGTAAATTATGGTATAATCTCCTAGGTGGTCGGAGTAGTTCAACACGCTCAAATTTCCAACGATAATATGGGCGAATCCAGCGTATCGGAGGGGATGTATGTTGAGGTTAATCTGGGTCACATTAGGGATGTGGGCCTTTTTAACGCTTTCCTTCAACGCGTGGGGAGAGGTCCAGCTCTCCACAATCCCAGGACGCGAGTCCGTGAAAGTCACGATCTATAAGGGGATAGACATAGCCTATGTCGAGGAGAGCAGGTTGATCACGCTGAGACAGGGCGAAAACAGACTCCAATTCGGATGGGCTGACACCAGGATCGATCCCTCTTCCATAAGATTGCTCCCTCAGACCCCTGACGTCTCGATTCAAACCGCCATCTCCTCCTTTGAGGAGCCGAATACGGTCGTTTGGAGGATCAAGGCGGAGGAGGGGGGCAGAAAACCGCTGAAGATCACATACTTCATCGGTGGGATGGACTGGGATGTGGACTACACTGTCATCTCGTCGGAGGATGAGACCAAGCTTTCACTAGAGGGATACGTCGGAATCTCCAACAAGAGCGGCGAGGATTTCAAAGGGGTGTCGCTCAAGCTCGTGGCGGGTGAGATCAACAGGGTGGTAAGGGAGAGATACGCGGCGAAGGCGGAGGAGATGGATAAGATGCGAAAGGAGATGAGGAAAGCGGGCAGAGGAGCGTTGAGAGCACCTGTAATCGAAGCGGCCGCTCGGAAATTCGTGACGACGGAGGCGTTGGCTAACATGAGACAGGCCGGTGAGGCCGGGATGGTCTCAGAGCATTATCTGCTCTCGGTCGAAAGACGAACCGACCTCAAAAACGAGTGGGGCAAAAGGTTGATGTGGCTCTCAGCCAAGGAGATGCCGATAGATGTGGTATATGTCTTCGATCCCTCGAAATACGGCGAATCGGTCGTTAAACAATACAGGTTCAAAAACGACGAAGAGCACAACCTCGGCTCCGCTCCCATCCCGCCGGGGAGGGTGATAGTTTACGGGCTGGAGAAGGATCAGATCATACCGATAGGCGAAGCGAGAATCGATTTCACCCCTGTCGGCGGCGATGTGAAGCTCACCCTCAGCTCCCAGGGTGAGATCACGGTCGAAAGAAAACGGATGAACTTCGCCAGGATCAACTTCAGGTTCGATAAGAACAACTGGGTGGCGGGATATGACACTGAGGAGCAGTATCAGATAAAGGTGCGTAATCACAGGAAAGTTCCCGCTAAGGTTGAAGTTTATGAGAGGTTCAGGGGCGAGTGGGAGATCACCTCCAAAAGCCACGATTATGAGCGAAAGGACGCTCAGACGATACTTTTCAAGCTCACTCTCCCGCCCGGAGCGGAGGAGATCATCAAATACACGGTCGTCATCAAGCCGGAAGGAGGTGTGAGAAGATGAGAGCTCTGATCGGATTTATAGCGGCAGCTCTCCTGCTGGGATGCATCGCTGAGGTAGGGTTATCGAGGATAGAGCTTATAACCCTCCCGCCCAGGGAAAGGGTGAGGATCAGGTTCATGTCCATCACGTCGGCGAAAGCTCTGATTCAAGAGCAGAGAAACATCACCTTGGAGAAAGGCGAAAACCTGGTCGAGTTCAGTTGGGCCAACCTCGACATAGATCTCCAATCGGTTCATGTCATCCCAACGCCTCAAAAGGGGAGGGTGGAGATCGAGTCGATATCGATCCGGCCGGGATCGACAAATAGCCTGATCTGGCACGTGATGAGCTCCGAAGCCATGGAGGTTCCCGTTCACATCTCATACCTCGCCTCAGGAATCAGACCGGAGTTCAACTACACCCTCATCCTCGATGAAAACGATGAGAAGGGGAGGTTAATATGCAGGGCAAAGGTGGTGAACACGACGCCTGAGGAGTTTCAGAACGTCCAGGTCGAATTCCCATTCAGACCTCCCATCAAGCTCACGATTAAAGGAAGGGAATCCAGAGCCGTGGAGTTGTTTAAGGTTGAGAACGTCCCTGTGGAGAAACTTTACGTCTTCGATCCGAGGAAATCCGCCACAACCTCAGTCTACTATATCTTTAAGAACGATGAGGCCCATGGCCTTGGCGGTTCTATCCTCCCCTCCGGCCAGATTCACGTCTATAAAGCCGAAGGGGATGGATTTGTGTTCCTCAGCGAGGACATCCTACATAGGACGCCTATCGGCGATGAGGTGAGGATCAGACTCGGCGGGACAAAGGAGGTCGAGGTTAAAAAGGAGCTTCTGGATAGGCGAAGGACGAACATCAGACGGACGGCAGATCAGAGGAGAATAGCGCTATGCGACATCGAGGAGAAGTTCAGGATCACGGCTCAAAACCATCGTGAGGAGAAGATCAAACTGGAGATATATATGGGATTGAACGACGAGTGGGAGATGAAGGAGTGCTCACATAGGTATGAGAAGGAGGATTCCTCCACGATCAGGTTCACCCTTCAGATGGACCCCGGCTCCAAGGAGGTCATCAACTTCAGGGTTTTGGGCAAGAACATCATCGGCGGACAGATCAGACCGGTGGTAAAGTAGGGAACTCGGTGAACTCTCTGCGCCGTAGCCCTTCTAGATCCAGCGATTCCGTTCGAGGGTCCAGCTTGATCTCCCACTGCTCCATCGTTCTAGCTCCGATGATCGCATCCAATTCCTTACCGTCAGCCCGACCCAGTTCATCCACAGGAACCACCTCGGCGACGAAGGGCAGTCCTTCGATCTTCCCCCTGACCAACCGGAGCTCCCTGATCTCAATAACCCTTCCCCCTAAGACCACGCGCGGGGGGGAGGGGACCTCTATCCCCGGAGCATCCCGGGCCAAGATCGAGCGGACATAGGAGTAGATCGCTCCGGTATCAAACAGGGCTAACGCCGGTTGTCCCTGGATCTCTATCTCCTTGATGATCCTCGCCATTATCCTCCCCCCTTCACCTCTGCCATTCCCTTATCTTATCGGCGAAGGATGCCGCCAGTTCCTCAGCTTTCCCTTTATCCTCCGACTCGGCGGTGATGTGGAATATGGGCCTATCGGGATCGGGGATGATCACGATCCATCCGTCCTCATAGTTCACCTTCACACCGTCTATCAGCTCCACGTTCTCGCCTTTGGTCTCCTCGATCAGATTGCGCATGATCGTTCCCTTGAGCTCCCACGGACAGGGCACCCTCTCCCTGATCATATGGAACCTCGGTATCTCATCGATCAGATCGCCGAGCTTGACCTCCAGCCTATACATCATCTCCAGGATCTTCACAAGGGCGAGCATGGCGTCGAAGACGGGATAGAATTCGGGGAAGATATAATTTCCACGCCTGGAGCCGACGAAGGCTATATCGGGCAACATCGCCATCTCCATCTGCGAACGGGGGTTGGTCTTCGTCCGGATCACCTCGACCCCGTGCTGAGAGGCGATCACATCTATCGCCCGAGAGGCTGTCACGGAGACGGCGATCTTCCCTTTAGCGCCCGTCTTCAATATCAGCATGACGACCGCCGCCAGAGCCTCATTGCCCGATAATATCCTCCCCCTTTCATCGACGAGGAAGAGCCTTTCGGCGGCCGGATTGAGCATGAACCCGACGTCGGATTTGAGCGTGACGACGATATCTGAAAGCTGCTTTAAAGCCTCCTCTATCTCGGTTTCAGATCTGGTGAGTTTGCTTTCATCCATGAAGGCGTTGAGGCTGACGGCGTTTATGTTCAGCTCCCCTAGGATGGAGGGTAGAATGGTGACGGCCGTGCTGTGGGCGTAATCCATCACGATCTTAGGGCTTCTCTCACCGAAGACCTCCTGATCGATGTAATTGAGAAAGGCCTCGCGATAATATTCGTAGATCCTGGATGGGAACTCCAGATTGCCTGTCTCGGCGACGGGGACCCTGCGGAAATCCTCCCTGAAGAAGAGCCTTTCGACCGTTTTCTCATGGGCGACGCGGATGTCCATCCCGTTGGACTCGAAGAACTTGATGTCCAGCACGTCCGGATCGAAGGGGGATCGACGGACGTGGAAACCGCCTGACGATTTCAGAGCGTTGGTTGCGAACCTCGCCACCGGCTCGGGGATCTCCTCCAGGTCGTAGATGTTGACTCCCGTGGACATCAGCCCGGCGATGATGGCACGACCGATCATGCGGGATGCCCTGCAGTTATCACGGCTCGCAACGACATATGAGCCCTTGCGCAGCGATGCGCCGTATGATGCGCCGAGCCTCGCCGCTATCTCAGGGGTCAACTCCGCCCCGGCCACCCCTGTCACGCCGAAGCTGCCGAAGAGGGATTTCGCCCACCTATCGCCCCAAACCAGGCTCGTCGTGAGCGTCGCGCCGTCCTCGACGACCTTATGCGGCCACAGCTTCAGGTTGGCCCTTATCCGGCTTCCGGCCCCCACGACGCAGTTATCGCTTATGACGGCGCGCAGATCGATGAAAGCTTTATGTTTGATGATCGTCCGGCTGCCGATTATGTTCTCACGGAGTTCCGCCATGGAGCCGATGTAGACGTTATCCCATATGACGGAATCCACGATTCTGGCGTCCTCCTCGACGATGCAATTATCGCCGATGACGGAGTTACGGATATAAACCCCATCGTCGATCCTGCAGTTGCGGCCTATCACCACTGCCCCTTCCAGCTCGGCCTTTCTGCTGACCTTCGTTCCCTCGCCTATCCAGATATCCCTGCCGATGGTCTTCTGCCTCTCGCCGGAGATTTCGATCTCCACCTTCCCCGAAAGCACATCCTTATGTGCCTGTAGGTATGATTCCAGATCTCCGATATCCCTCCAGTACCCTTCGGCCACGAATCCGAACAGCGGCTCTCCCCTCTCCATGAGAAGCGGGAAGAGGTCGTTGCTGAAATCGAACTCGGTCTCCGGCGGAATGTACTCCATGACCTCAGGTTCAAGAACATATATGCCCGTGTTTATCGTGTCGCTGAAGACCTCGCCCCAGGTTGGCTTCTCCAGGAACCGTGTTATCCTGCCCTCCTCATCGGTGATCACCACGCCGTATGGCCTGGGGTCATCCACTCTGGTCAGTGCCAACGTGACCTTAGCGCCCTTATCCTTGTGAAACTGAACTATCCCGGTGAGATCGAAATCGGTCAACAGATCTCCGCTTATGATGATGAAAGTCTCATCGAAGAAATCGGGCAGGTGGATGTGGGCGTTACGGACGCTTCCCGCCGTGCCCAGATCCTCCTCCGCACGGATGTAACCCATCCTGACGCCGAAATCCGATCCGTCTCCGAAGTAGTTCTCTATGATCTCCGGCTGATAGTAGAGTATGGAGAGCATCTCCTCAAATCCGTGTTTTTTAAGCAGGGTGACGATATGTTCCATTATGGGTCTGTTAGCGATCGGGACCATCGGTTTGGGGATGTTGTAGGTTAGAGGTCTCATCCGCGTGCCGAAACCGCCTGCCATTATCACTGCCTTCATCGCTTCACCTCCGAAAGAGCTTATTTTTTATCTCTCCTCGATTATCTCGACATTCGCCCTCGGCAGGGTGATCCTCGATCCGTCCTCCAATTCAAGCTCTAAAACGCGAACCATAGATTCCGTCTCGATCCTTTTCAATTCCGGAGGAAGTGCTCTCACCACGCCGATCCTGCCGAAATAGGGTTCCCTTATCACCCTGACCTTCGATCCGATCTCCAGTCTCGGTTCAAGTTCCCTTTCTTCCGCTCCTACCTTTTCCAGAGGCACTATCACCTCCGGCCTAAGCACACCCGCTCGGATCTGGGTCGCTCCGTTTATGGAGGCCTTCATCCCATCCAGCTCTTTAAGGAGACCGAAAGCTCTATCCGACATAGCTATCTCCCCGAATCCCTCGGTGATGATAAGCGTCAGATCTATATCCTCCGATCCAGTTATCGCCACGCCGATCTCGTATCCCAGGAAACGGCGCAGATCCTCGTCATTTATGCCACCGACGATTATTCCGATCACACCGATTTCCTCGGCCTTTCGTATGGCCTCCGCGGTGACGATCGATCCTCCGACGATTATCCTATCGGCACAGCTTCGGTCGATCGATTCAGCCGTGAGCGGCTCGGAGGGGGAATCGACGAGCAGCTTTAAAGGTGCTATCCTTTCACCGCCCACGCCGAATATCCCCTGTATCAATGCTCCCTTACACTCTATGACGGCGCCTTCCCTCGGCATGACCTCGCTCACCACGCCGTTCACATATGCCTTTATCTCCAGCGGCACCGAGGGTTTGCGGATGAGAACCTGGCCGGTGACTTCCGAGATGCTCTCTATGGTTCCTGAGGCTTTGGATCGACATTGTGATTTAAAAAGCCCGAATAGGCCCTTCGTCTGGGCTATGATCTCTCCCTCCTCAACTGGATCTCCCTCCGACTTGAGCATATATCTGCGGATGTCCTCAGGCTGAATGCTGAGAGCGTTTGCCACGTTGATCATCTCCACATCGCCGGGCAGGTCAGTCCTTGC
Organism: uncultured bacterium; assembly: GCA_964535855.1. GTDB lineage: Bacteria > Poribacteria > WGA-4E > B28-G17 > B28-G17 > JAGGXZ01. Next base: position 6,726 of record CAZHVH010000027.1, on the reverse strand, counting down.
GACAGGGTCCTCGGCCCTAACCTTCTGCCCTGCCTCGACCAACACCGTCCCTTCAAGGGGCAACCTGCGGATCTTCCTTATAAGCGTCGAATCGGTTATCTTGAGCCCGGGCGTATAGGCATGGGCCATTTCCCCCTCCTATCGTTCACATGCTTTCCTCGCTGTTTTTAGTTATAGTTCGATGCTCAATACGATTGCCAATGCTCTGGTAATCTCCCGCATCGCTACATCAGAAAGTTTCCCCAATCGCCGGACAAACCTCTCTTGCGCCACAGAGCGAACCTGAAAAGCGTCAGCAGCTGATGGCTTTTCTAGACCATTCTCCGGATCAGGTTCCAGCCGAACCATCCACGGCGCTATAGCATACCGCTCCTTCCATTCGGTAATAGGGACGATCACTCTCAGCGGCAAGATCCCGATAGCATCATCGCTTACAATAACAGCGGGACGAGTTTTCTTAATCTCAGCCCCGATCGTCGGGTCTAGGTTGATAAGCCAGACTTCACCCCTCTGCATAAAAATCCTCGCCGTCGAGAGTCGTAAAGATGGTCAGTTCATCATCTGTCGCATAATCCTGTAGTAAAGCCTTAGCAGCTGTAGCCATCAAGCGTCTTTTCTCCGATCGAGTCAGCGACTGTTCCACCTGTTGAAGATCCTCACGAATCAGACGCAGAGCAGTTTCGATAATCGTTAGGCGTTCTGAGATCGTGAACTTCTTGAGCTCCTCTAGTATTTCAGTCTGTGTCATGTTTCCCCCCTGTTGCTATCTTGTCTGAATTCGATTAGGATATGCGTTTAAGGCTTTCATCCATTCGGTGATCCTGTCCACCCTGTTCGGTGTGTTCATGTTCAGATCGAGCGGGCGCCCCCTGGTATCCAGTATGAGGCCGACGACTCCGCCTTCGACCTCGATCTCCATCTCATTTCCCCTCCCCGCTCCGACGTCGAACCTCCTCCGCGGCTTGAGGTATACCCGCGCCTTTTGGCCGACGCCGAGAGGTAGGAGTCTGATCTGACCGAACGGTATCTCCTCCTCCACCTCACCCTCCGGCAGCCATGCTTTTATGGTCAGGCATGGTCTGCCCTCCTCCCCCTGGCCGACGGGGGCGATGCAGGTCCCCAGGTGTATGAGACAGTCCCTCTCGAAGACCTGCAGAGCTGCCTCCTCATTCACCTGCGCTAAAACCCCGAGCTGGGGCATCATAAAGATGCTATCCACGGCCAGATGGGTTACGCCCTCCGGCTGAAATGCGTCGATCAACATCATCGCCGCCTGGCTCCTACGGGGAGCATGTGAGAGCACGCCGCCGCTTCCCACGATGAGGTCCAGGCCCATCATATCCACCAGCGTTTGGCCCGTCCCAGTCTGCGCGAAGGCGTCGGAGATCGTCCTCTCCTGATGAACTCCCTTTAGTCCGACGGCGAGCTTCTTATGCTGCTCGAAGGCCAACCTCAGCGCCTCTCGGGCGAGGGCATGTTCCACCATCAGCTCCTCTAATGTCTGAGGTATGGTGGTGGGACGGATCATCTTGTTCTTGATTCTGTTTCGGAGATCTCCCTCATCCATTTGGAAAGGCACCCATCGCATCACGTTCTCCACGCCGGCCTCGGCGAGGACGTTGGAGACGCTGTAGCTCATGCCGAGGTTCGCGCTGACGGTGCGGTTAAACGTCCCCTGGAAAACCGAGAAAACATCTGTGGTTGCACCTCCGATGTCCACCCCCACAACCTGTATCCCACGGCGACGAGCTATTGTCTGGATGATGTATCCCACGGCCGCCGGGGTGGGCATGATGGGGGCGTCCGTCCAGGAGATGAGCTTATCGTAGCCCGGAGCATGAGCCATGACGTGTTCGAGGAAAAGCTCCTGGATCTTAAGCCTTGCCGGCATGAGATTTTCACGTTCCATGGTCGGGCGAATGTTGTCCACGATCTCCAGGGCCACCTTACCGTGGAGGGTCTTTCTGATCTGATCGCGGGCATCCCTGTTCCCCGCGTAGATGACGGGGAGCTGATATCCTATACCGAGACGAGGTCTGGGATTTGCTGCGGCGATTATTTCAGCAAGCTCCACGACATGTGATACGGTTCCCCCATCAACACCTCCTGAAAGGAGGATCATATCCGGCCTGAGTCTCCTTATTCGATCTATCTTCTCATGCGGTTTTCTTCCATCGTTGGATGCGATCACATCCATGACGATGGCGCCAGCTCCTAAAGCGGCCCTCTCGGCGCTTTCGGCCGTCATGTTTCTTACGACCCCCGCCACCATCATCTGCAGTCCGCCGCCAGCCGAGCTTGTTGAGATGTATATGTCTATACCCTCCTCATCGGTTTGAGGCTTAATCAGCCGACCATCGCGCAGGAGTTTTCTGCCCGTAAGCTCCTCCACCTCACCGATGGCGTTGATCACGCCCTTGGTGACGTCCTCCACCGGCGCCTCGACCGTGGTGGGTGCTTCACCTCGTACGATCAGCCGATACTCATCACCCCTCTTCTCTATCAGGATCGCCTTTGTAGTTGTGCTCCCGCAATCGGTAGCGAGGATAGATCTCATTTCATCCATCCTTGTTCCCCCTCCCGCTCAGCCGTTCTATGGCCTGCAACAGTCTCTCCACGTTTTCATCGTCCTCCATCAGGATCGAGAACTTCCTGTAATCTCCGGAGCTCAATATGGAGCTGATGAAAGGATCAACGGCAACGAGCAATTGGCTGCCGAGGAAGTTGATGGGCTTAGCCATCTCGATAAACAGCAGCGCTGGAGCGGTCAGACCCCGCTTGACGATCTCCTGAGCGGCCTTCTCTATTATTCGATCCCTCTCCTCCTCGTCGATCTCATCCGGCAATATAATGGTCTCTTCGCCCGAACGAAACCCACCGACAGGGCCGGGCAGCTCGGATATCCTCCTCACTAAGTTCCTTATGAGGGAACCGAAAGCGACCTTCATCTCCTTTGAATCTTATCCTCTATGTATCTCAGCGCCTCATCCCTATGGCCGTTAAACATCACATAGATACCGCGAAACCTCTCCAGCCTTGATCTGCCTTCAAATGGGCTGAGTAGAACCCCGTTTTTATCCGTATGGAAGCTCTTGAAATAGCTCCAGCTCCTTGAGTATTTCCTGGCGAAGGTGTGCACCTCGATCCTGTCCGGATAAAGCAGGTATTTGGTCGGGAAGAAATAGGAGGAGAGTGAACCGAAGAGTATACCGATGGAGAGAATCGCCATAAAGAGCCCGTATATGTGATAGACCAGCACACCGAGCAGGAAAAGGAACAGGATAACGACAGCGGGAATCACCCTGCTCCTTGTGAGAGGATGAACGATCCAGAACAGATCGGGGGAAGCGCCGGATCGATTTTCCATCGGAGAATCCTACTTTCCCGATGATTTGCTGGTGTTCTCCTGTCCGCCCTTGCTTTCCCCTTGGGTCTTAGCCCCAGCCTCAGCCTCCGTGCCCTGCTCGGTCTCTCCCTTCTGTTGTGTTTGAACCGATTGGGTTGCGGCTGATTCCGGCTTAACTTTGAGTTTAGGTGTCGAGGATGTCGCCCAGAACCTTGCCAATAGCAGCGCCAGCAGCATATATGCGATGGCTAAACCTGTGGTCAGCCTCTGCATGAAGGAGGCGGTTCCCCTTCCGAATATCGGGTTAGATGAGCTCAACCCACCTGCTATCCCGCCTAGTCCCTCACTCTTGCTGGATTGCAGCAATATAGCAACGGTCAACAATATGCAGACCATAACGAAGATAAAGATTAAAAACCCCAGAAACATATCCCTATCACCTCGATCTTCCGAATTTAACGATCTTGGCGAACGAATCGGCCTTCAGGCTTGCGCCTCCGACAAGCCCGCCGTCTATATCCGGCTGAGCCATCAACCCGGCGATGTTCTCGGGCTTGATGCTGCCTCCGTACTGTATTCTGACCTGCTCCGCCACCTCTTTTGAGAAGATCTCCCCGAGCAGTTCCCTTATGAACTGGTGAACCTCCTGAGCCTGCTGTGGGGTGGCCGTTCTGCCGGTCCCAATGGCCCAGACGGGTTCATAGGCTATGACCGTATTAAGCATCTCCTCCTCGCTCAGCCCTTTAAGCCCGTTGACCACGTGATCTTTGACGACCTCCTTCGTCACGCCCGATTCCCTCTCCTCAAGTTTTTCCCCGACACACATTATCGGTTTGAGCCCGTGCTTATGAGCTGCCTTGACCTTTCTGTTGATCGTTTCGTTTGTCTCCCCGAAATACCCCCTTCTCTCCGAGTGGCCGATTATAACGTATTGGCATCCGACGTCTTTGAGCATCAGAGGAGATATCTCCCCCGTATAGGCCCCGCTTTCCTCCCAGAACATGTCCTGTGCGGCGAGCTTTATGTTCGTTCCCTCTATCGCCTCTCCCACCGCCTGCAAAGCGGTGAAGGGAGGGGCAACGACGATCTCCACGTCCGTCACATCGGCGACCAGCTCTTTGAGGGAGTTGACCAATTCGAGCGCCTCGCCGATGGTTTTGTTCATCTTCCAGTTTCCGGCTATAATCGGTTTCCTCATCA
>CAZHVH010000027.1:0-2080 GCA_964535855.1 uncultured bacterium | reverse complement strand
CCGTTCCAGACGATCATCTTCGCCCTACCGATCACCTTGCTGAATTCCTCCACTGTTTCAGGCCCGATATCCACACCCAGCCATCCATCGGGAATTTCGGTGCTTTTAACGACCTTCGAGTTGGCATCGGGCGCAAACCTATCGGCGATCACCGTGGTGACGGGAAGTTTGAACTCAACGCCTTTCTCCTTCGCCTCATCCATGATCTGTCGCGCCAGATCGAGTTTATCCTCCTCGACGATCGATTTTCCGACGTTATATCCCTGTGCCTTCAGGAAGGTATATGCCATCCCGCCGCCTATGAGTATCGCGTCGGCCCTCTCCAACATGTTGGTCAACACCCCTATTTTGTCCGAGACCTTCGCCCCGCCCAGAATAACTACGAAGGGATGTTCCGGCGACTGGACGGCCTTGCTGAGATACTCTATCTCCTTCTCCATCAGGAAACCCGCGGCTGCCTGAGGGATAAATTTGGTAACTCCTTCAGTCGAGGCATGGGCCCTATGTGCCGCTCCGAAGGCGTCGCTGACGTATACATCTCCGAGAGAGGCGAGTTCCCTCGCAAATTCGGGATCGTTCTCCGTCTCGCCCTTGTGGAACCTGAGATTTTCCAGCAGTATCACGTCGCCTTCCTTCATCTCGGCGACCATCCTTTGGACCTCATCCCCTATGCAGTCGGGGGCCATTTTAACCTCTTTGCCCAGAAGTTCGCTGAGCCTCTTTGAAACGGGCTTAAGTGAGAGCTTCGGATCGACCCCTTTGGGCCTGCCCAGATGTGACATCAAAATCAGCTTCCCGCCCCGCTCGATGATATATTTTATGGTGGGTAAGGCCGCGCGAATTCGGGTGTCATCGGTTATGACGCCTTTCTCCAACGGCACGTTGAAGTCCACCCTCATTAAAACCCTCTTGCCTTTCAGATCCAAATCCCTTACGCTGAGCTTGGTCATCTCCCATCCTCCTTGATTTTGAGGGCGAGCGCTGAGGCTCGCCCCTGAAATCTCACATCACAGCAGCCTTGAGGCCAACTCGACCAGCCTGTTGGAATATCCCCACTCGTTATCGTACCAGCCGAAGACCTTTATCTGTGTGCCGTCGACCACCCTTGTCGAGGGGACATCGAAGATGCAGGAGTAGGGGTTGTGGTTGTAATCCGCCGATACCAGAGGCACCTCTTCATACGCCAGTATCCCCTTCAACTCGCCCTCGCTTGCCTTTTTGAACGCCTCGTTTACCTCCTCGACCGTGGTGGCCTTTTCGACCTCAACGGTCAGATCGGTGAGCGACACGTTCGGTGTGGGCACGCGAATGGCGACGCCGTTCAGCTTCCCGTTCAATTCGGGTATGACCTTGCCTATAGCGACGGCCGCCCCGGTCGTCGTGAGGATCATCGAGACAGCGGCGGCCCTCGCGCGCCTCATATCCTTGTGGGGCGAATCCTGAAGCCTCTGATCGTTCGTATAGGAGTGGATCGTGGTCATCAGACCATGTTTGATGGTGAAGTTCTCATGTAACACCTTAACCATAGGTGCCAAACAGTTGGTCGTGCAGGAGGCGTTTGAGATGATAACGTGTTTCTCCTTATCGTATTTATCGTCGTTAACCCCTATGACGATGGTGATGTCCTCCCCTTTAGCCGGAGCGGATATCAGCACTTTCTTGGCCCCGGCGGTCAGGTGCTTGGCGGCCAGATCCCTTTCTCTGAAAAGGCCGGTCGACTCGATGACGAGGTCGACGCCGAGCTCCTTCCACGGCAGATCGGCAGGATCCCGCTCTGAGAGAACCTTTATCTCCTTGCCGTTGACGATGAGTTTATCCTCCTCCGCCACCACCTCTCCGGGGAATCTTCCGTGGACTGAATCATACTTCAACAGATGGGCCAAGGTCTTAGCGTCGGTGATATCGTTAACGGCGACGAACTCCAGATTTTCCAGGTCATCCCTCTCCATAGCAGCTCTGAAGGCTAATCTTCCGATTCTCCCGAAACCGTTGATCCCAACTCTGATCGGCATTCCTTACCTCCTCGTCGATGTTTCGGATTCGATGCTTATTTTAACATAACGGCTTGATACAGACAAGT
>CAZHVH010000026.1:10782-17813 GCA_964535855.1 uncultured bacterium | reverse complement strand
TGGAGAAGCTGGCGGAGATACCGAACGTAATCGGTGTGAAGTGGTCGTCCCAGTCGCTCGAAAACTTCCAGAGGGCGATCCGCGACTTTCACGAGAGGTTCTCGTTCATCGATAATCAAATGGTCTGGAGCGGCACGCTTGGGTTCATGCTTGGAATGAGGGGTTACGTTTCATCCGTTCCGAACTTCGCCCCCGGATATGCGCTGGAGCTCTGGGAGCTGCTTCAGAGGAAGGAGTGGGAGGAGGCGTTGAGATGCATGCAGAAGTTCCTTGTCCCGCTTTATGAGTTCATAGGCAGGATGTATCAAAGGGGAATTCACGGTGAGGGATCACACTGGAAGGCCTGCTGTAAACTGGTAGGACGACCGATGGGACCGCCACGGCCACCGCATCGCCCGTACTCCAATGAGGAGCTCGAAGGGCTCAGAGAGGTATTCATCCAAGGTGGGATCCTATGATTCCACGGCAGATGCGGCCTTAACGCAGAGAGAGGAGCAGAGGCACAAGGGGCTGAACGGTGAACATCCGCTCAAATTCTCTCCTCCCAATTAGATCGAACGCCCCCACAGGTTTTCCATCCCGATATACACGGGCACGCAGCGGTTGGCGGGTGTAGTTGCATATATTGACGAGGATGCGGTCGCCAAGGCGCGCCGCGAGATATTCGACGCCCCAAAGCGGCTCATTGTTTTCACCGCGCAACGTGACTTCGCGTCGAACGCCGAGTTGACCGATGTTCGCCTCGAGCCAGCGCCAGATCTCCTTTTCATCTGCATCGGCAGGGAAAACGTGATCGGGCGTGAACGGAACTGAGTCGCGCGGCTCATCGTATTCGGTCCTTCCCAGGAGATCCTCGCCGATGAAAACGATCTTCACGCCGGATCTGGCGAGCCTTTCCAGAGCATATACCGTCGTATCGGGCGTATGCGTCACGCGCGGCACGATGATGAGCCTCACGTCTCGGAGCGGAAGCGGCCTCTCACCGGTTTCAACGAAACGTCGCAGTTGCCTCTCAGTCACGAAACCGAGCTTGACGCCGACGAAGTTCGCGGCCATATACGCCTGCTTCAGAGCGTCGAGATGTGCGTTTGAGTAGACGACGCTTGCCCAGGAGTGTAGCAGGACGATCTGTGGAGCCAGGCGTTGTATCGCCGTCACCTCACGGGACAGCCGGTTCAGATCGAGACATGTTCTGCCGACCTCGGCAGCGCAGTCCGGTCGGTGCATGATGCTTCCCGCGAAGTCACTTGTGGGCGAAAAGGTGCGCTCCCACACCCAGATCGTCGTGGCGCCCTGTCCGTGAACGGCGCCCTGCCATAGCACGTTTCGAATGTGCCTGGGTGGGATGTCGCCGAAATAGCGGTCGGGAATCAGGTGGTTTTCGGAGTTGAAGACGGGCTTGTCCGCGACGCTGCACTGGAGGTCATAGGCCATGTTCTCGATGAGCCACTCGTTGGCCCACTCACCGTGCCGCGCGTACCACTTCACGCAATCGTTGCCGTTAATCTGGCTCAGCTCGCCGAACAGCTCCGGATCAACACCCCAGATCACCTCTCGTCTGCCGAACGGCATCCACATCATTATCTTCGCATGCACCGGCAGATCGGGGGCCATCTCGTGGATGATGTCCGCCATCCATCTGTGCCAGCCGGCGAACCGCTCCATGTTGAAGATCGCCCAGTCGTAATAGATCGGCTCCGGCTCAAGCTCCGGCTTTGGGACTTCGATCTCGTCGAACGATTCGAAGCTCGTGCGCCAGTGACGGTTGAGCGTCTCGATGTCGCCGTGCCTCTCACGCAGCCACCTGCGCCACCGTCTGAGCGTGAACCTGCATTCCCGGCTATCGACGTAGATCGGCTCGTTGCTTAAGCAGATGCTGTGCAGGGCGGGATGATCTTTGATCTGCGGGATGACGTGTCGGAGGAATCGTTCGAGCAGGTCGCGGCTTTCGGGCGCGTCGATACAATACTTCAGAAAACCGCCATGGCATGCGCGAAGATGAGGATACTTCTCCAGCGCCCATCCGGGAAAATAGTGCGGGCTAATGAGGAGATTGACCATCACGTTCGCCCTCGCCGCTCGATCGCAGATACGCAGGAAATCCTCGACAGCCCTGTTATCCACCTTCCCCTCGGCGGGGAACACGGAGTTAGGTCCGAACTCGATCTGGATGATGTTAACGCCGTAGTCCGGGAACCTCTCAATGTCGTGACGTACCTGTCCGAAGTGGCCGTAGCCCAGGAAGAAGATCGGCCGGCGATCGCGATGGGTATCTCCCTTCTCGTCGATCCATTGCGCCTCACCGATGAACGAGGTGCCGTTGATCTCAAGATCGGACGTGACGTAATGCACGGCTGATGGGAGAGAGGTTTTGCCTTTGAGAGCTGTATCAACGCGTGAGAGCTCATTGTGGAGCATACGTTCCATCGTGACGGCGGCATCCCATGCGCGGCCGATCTCGCCGCCTTCAACGTCATCAAACGCATAGCCGATGAAATCGCGGACGATAGATGCCGTCACGCGCGGGTATGTCGTATCCGTCCCCATCTCGCCCAGTTTTTCAAGCTCACGTTCAAACTCCGAAAGCAGATCGCGCACCTTCTCGATCTGCCTGAGCACTGCCCCACGGGAGTATAGCTGAAGCTCAATTTTCGTGCTGACGATCGGTTCTCCACCTTGAATCGGCTCAAGCTGTGCGCGCACGCGATAGCGTCCGAGCTCCGCATCGGGACATCTCCAGCCGACCTTTACGTCATAAGCGCCGGCGTCGAAATCGGCCTCGCTCGCCGTCCGGCTCACGATTTCACCCGTGTCCGTACGTTCGATGAGGACGTGCAACCTTGCTCGACCGATGCTATCGGGCAGATAAAGCAGCCCCCCAAGCTCCAGTTGATCCTCGGTGAAGACGTAGCCGTGAATTGGGTAGCGATCCGGCTTCCAGATCGGCATGAGCATGCCGCCACGATACTCGACGCTCCTCGGCGGAGGCAGCTCAAGTTCGAGGCTCGGCCGCGGCTCCTCAAAGTCTGGGATGTAAGGCGTCGGTCGATCGCCCTCCTCGAGCTTCACATCATCTATCCAGAACCCTCCTGTCGGGCTTTCGGTCACGATCATGAGCGAGAAGCTCGTCTCGTCGGACTCGGTCGTGAAACTCCTCCACACGCGCACCCATCTTCCGCCGGTTGTGACGCGCGGGAACCTCGCCCTAACGCGCCATCCCTTGCCACCTCCGATCCATGCTATACCCGCCCCTTCAGTGCGCACATAGCAGCTCACCGTGTAAGTTGTGTTGGGTTTCACCGGTATTCCGTCCACGAGCCCGAACCACCCGTAAACGTGAGGTCCAAACGGCGTGCCGTTCGTGATTTTGATCGAGCGGTCGCCTGATCGGGCGATCGCCTCGTCAACCACCATCGTCGCGTCCGTGTTGCGCCTGTCCCATCTCCAGCGACGGGGATAGCTGTTGTCGTCTATCTCCTCAAACGAGGAGTTCGGCACGAGGTTCGGGTTTGTCTGTGTAGGCTGGACGGTGATATTCATCTCCCCCTCCTTCGCTTTGCCCCATAATATCATCATGCTGAACAACCCGATAACCGCCAAAACCTGAATCATCCTCATCTCTGCCTCCTTAGATCCCCCTCCACCTGGGCGCATACGCCATCTTTGCCTGCCGATCTCCCCGGTGAGGAGCTCAGGACGTGAAAGCCCATGACCTTTGCCCCTATTGTACCACCCGCGGATTGATAGCGTCAAGCTGATATGGAGGTGCGGGCTCATTTACAGCTTGACATCGGAAGGGTTTTTAGGATAAACTTAATATCGCTTACAAGGTGCCGAGGTGTTGGAATTGGTAGACAAACCAGATTCAGGATCTGGGGGGCATTTCGCCCGTAGGGGTTCGAGTCCCCTCCTCGGCACCATTTTTTTTCTCCTCCTTTATCCTATATCTCCCCTTTCAGCGTCCGATCCGCTTACCCTCGTCTGCGTCGGAGATATTATGCTATCACGTGGAGTAGGCGATAAGATCGAATCGTTCGGCCCCACGTACCCGTTTGAGAGACTCAGAATCCTTTTGAGCTCAGCCGATATCACATTCGCAAACTTGGAATGTGTCATAAGCTCAAACGGCGATCCCATGCCCGAGAAGGAGATCAGATTTCGAGCCGTGCCTGAAGCGGTTGAGGGACTGATGGAGGCGGGGATAGATGTCGTATCGCTGGCCAACAATCACTCCTTCGATTACGGCCGAAAGGCGCTGTTCGAAACGATGGATATCCTCGCCCATTCAGGCATAGCCTATGTCGGAGCTGGGTTCGATGATCTCTCCGCATCCAGACCGGCATATCTGGCGGTTAAAGGCTACAAGGTGGCTTTCCTCGCATACTCATGGGATTTCTTCCTGACGGTTAAGGCGGGGGAGGATAAACCCGGGATAACCGTATTAGCCGAGGGGAAACTCAGGAAAGATCTGCTGATGGCGAGGAGATGGGCCGATCTGATCGTGGTCTCCGTCCATTGGGGATGGGAGTACGTCGATAGGCCCACGCAGAGGGACAGGAAACTGGCTCGACTTGCTATTGATCTAGGGGCGGATCTAGTTGTCGGCCATCATCCACATGTCGTTCAAGGGGTCGAGCGATACAGAGGAGGGCTTATCTGCTACAGCTTGGGAAATTTCATCTTCGATCAACGCTCCCCAAGGACTAGGGAGGGAGTTATCCTTAGATGTTCCTTTCGAGATCAAAGGCTGGAAGGGGCCGAGCTCATCCCCGTCGAAATAGATCCCAAAGAGCATCGCCCATATCCGGCTACGGGTCTCAGAGCCTTCTCCATCCTTAACAGGATCAAAAGACTTTCCGGAGAGATGGGGACGGAGGTTATAATCTGCAGGGATAAAGGTCTAATTCCGATTGAGAAAGGAGATGAGGAAGCTGGAATATCTGAGGGAATTTCGCAGTGCCCAAGTCGTTAGGAGGCTCTCAGAGATCATACATGACCTCTCCTCATCGCTGAGGGAGAGAGCCACGTTGATGGAAGTCTGCGGCACACACACGATGACGATCGCCCGGTTTGGGATCAGGGCCCTCATGCCAGAGAGGGTCAGGTTGATCTCAGGACCGGGGTGTCCGGTGTGCGTGACGCCGAACGAATATCTCGACAGGGCTATAGCGTTGAGCAGGCTCCCCGATGTGACGATAACGACGTTCGGCGATATGATGAGGGTTCCGGGATCAAGCTCCTCGCTTGAGCGGGAAAAAGCCTTGGGAGCTGACATCAGGGTGGTTTATTCCACATTGGACGCCTTAAAGGTGGCCAGGGACAACCCGTCGCGCAAGGTTATCTTCCTAGGGGTCGGGTTTGAGACGACGGCGCCGACGATCGCCGCCGCCATAAAGATCGCCTACCAGGAGGGACTGAGTAACTTCTACGTTCTCTGTGCACATAAGATCATCCCTCCAGCCATGGAAGCGCTTGTCCAGGCTGAAGATCTGGAGCTCAGCGGCTTTATCTGCCCCGGCCATGTGAGCACTATAATCGGATCGAACCCCTATAGGCCGATCGCTCAAAGATACGGCGTACCGTGCGTGATATCAGGCTTTGAACCGACGGATGTGATGTGCTCGGTGGAGATGCTTCTACGGCAGATAGTTGAAGGCAGAGCTGAGGTGGAGATCCAATATGACAGGGTCGTCAGGCCGGAGGGGAATCTGAGGGCGCTGAGACTTATGGAAGAGGTCTTCGAGGTGTGTGATTCCAACTGGCGGGGTATAGGGGTGATCCCTTTGAGCGGGCTTAGGATAAGAGACGAGTTCTCTGAGCTGGACGCCGATCTGGCGTTTGAGGTCGAGGTCGAGCCGACCAGGGAACACCCCGGCTGTATCTGTGGCCAGATCCTGCGAGGCGTTAAGGAGCCGACGGACTGCCCCCTCTTCGGCAGAGCTTGCACTCCCCGCTCGCCTGTGGGGGCATGTATGGTCTCATCCGAGGGAACCTGCGCGGCATACTACAGATATGGGGTGATTCGATGAAAAGCGTGCTTCTAGGACATGGAAGCGGAGGGAAGCTCACACACGAGCTTATAGGCGATCTGATACTTAAAAAACTCCAAAACCCCATCCTGCAGAGGCTTGAGGATTCAGCCATATTCAGTTTCAACGGCATAAGATTGGCTTTTACCACCGACTCATATGTGGTCAAACCCATCTTCTTCCCCGGCGGAGATATCGGGAAGCTGGCGGTCTGTGGCACGATAAATGACCTCGCCGTAAGCGGCGCCGTGCCGAGATACATCTCCTGCGGTCTGATCCTGGAGGAGGGGTTCAGTATGGAGAATCTGGGGAAGATACTGGATTCGATGGCGAAGGTCGCGGCTGAAGCGGGGGTGGAGGTCGTGACGGGCGATACCAAAGTGGTCGAACGGGGCAAGGCTGACGGGATCTTTATCAACACCTCTGGAGTGGGGTTCATCCCGGAAGGGATAAGGCTGGGTATGGAGGAGATCCGGGCCGGAGACCTCATACTTATAAACGGCCCCATAGGCGACCACGGGATAGCCGTGCTCTCCAGGAGAGAGGGGATACAGTTCGAGGCGGAAATCGTAAGCGACTGTGCCCCCTTGAACGGGCTGATCACTCGACTTATCTCAGAGGTGGGAGATGGGATACGGTTCATGCGCGACCCGACCAGAGGAGGACTTGCCACGACGCTGAAGGAGATAGCCGAGGGAACGGGATTGGGCGTGGAGGCGGATGAAACAGCCATACCCATAAATGAGGCCGTCAGAGCCGCCTGTGAGATATTGGGACTGGACCCGATGTTCGTGGCTAACGAGGGGAAGGTAGTCCTGGTGATCGAGCCCGAATCGGCCCCAAAAGCATTGCAGATCATGAGAAGACATCCGTTGGGAGCTGGAAGCGCCATCATCGGGAAGATAACTGCCGATCACCCCGGACAGGTGCACCTCAAGACAGAGATAGGAAGCAAAAGGATGATCGACATGTTGGTGGGCGAACAGCTGCCGAGGATATGTT
>CAZHVH010000026.1:0-10682 GCA_964535855.1 uncultured bacterium | reverse complement strand
CCGGCAGAAAGTAGAATTTCCTGTTCGGGAACCGCTTCATCAGCTCCCTGTTCTTCTCCTCCCCAAGATCCCTGACGTAGATCACATCTCCGTCGAGCGTGGGGGAGTTGGCGGCGAAGACGCTTCCATAGTAGGATCGGACGAACACGATGGCGTTCTTTATGCCCATCTCCTTGACGGTCCTCAATATGTTTCCGTTCACGCCCCAGTAGCTGTTGGAATAGATCCTGACCAGCGCAGGCAGATTCGAGGCCAGACCGACGAGGATACAGAAGATCATCAGGACGGTTACATATCCCTTGACCCTACCCTCATCTTCAATTCCGAACAACGATCGCATGATCTTCGGGATGCCGATCAGCCCACGAGCGCTGAGCAGGACGAACGCCGCCGTCGATTCGAACATGAACCGCGGCCCAAAACACCAATCCTGAAACCAGTAGAAGAAGTATGCCAGCGCAAGCGAGGAGGCGTACCCCACGAACAGTAGATCCCATACATTTGCCGTCGGAGAGGCTAAAGCCAGGAGGGCGAAGAGAAGCGAGGGGATCGGAATCTCAAAGAGATATTTGTTCAGGGCGTTGAGGTTGTTCAGCGTCTGAACGAATCCTTTTTTGGGCGTATGCGGCTCCCCCCAGCCGCTGTGCCCGAAGCCGGGCTTGTGGCCCTCTCCGTGAAGCACGATATATCCGAACAGAAAAGGATCGCCGTTCGTGAGATAGTTGAACGTTAACAATACGCCGACCATCACGCCGAAGACCAGCAGGGTTAGGAGACATAACCCTCCGAATCGGATGCCCACTCTGATGTCCCTGAAAAGGAGTCGCGATAGCCTGATCAAGGCGTATAGGGCGAAGGGAGCACCGACGGCAACGGCGGTCATGGGCCTGATGTTGAGGGCATATCCCAGGGAGAAACCGCAAAGCAGGGCGTCCCTAGCCCTTCCCCTCCGGATCATCCTCGAAAACCCCAGCAGGAACAGCTCGACGAAGAACAGCGTAGTTGTGTGGTTCATGAACTCGCCCGACATAAAGAGCAGAAAAGGGGAGATCATACCCAAGAGGGCTCCCAATCTGCCCGTTCGCTCGTCGTAGATCTCCCTGCCTATCAAATAGAGCAGAACCACGCAGAGCGATCCGAAAAGGGGATTGATCAACCACGGTGCATGGATCAGATGGCCGATGCTCATCAGAAAGGAATGCCCAGGAGGATATTCGGAATACCATCTCCCGTTGTTTATCATATGCGTGAAATCGAAGAACTCCCTCGGCTCAGGGGAGGGAACGTAGAGCTTGCCCAGGAGGAAAATCTTCCCGTGAAAGACCTGGTCTATGCTGTCCTGAATATGCGGAATGTGCTCGAAGATGAAATACGAGATCAGATTCGTCCAGATAAAAGGCAGGAGGAAAAGGACGAGGGGTAGCGGGGGAAACCGGGTAGGGAAGAGCTTTCGGACGATCGGCGAAAACCTCAAAAGTAGCTTCTCCAGAAACGGAGCCGCTCCCACGAAGAGCATAAAGGTGCCCATCGAGCCAAGCATCAGATAAAGGACGATGCCCCAACCGCTCGGCGTGGGTTTGAGCGTAAAGGCGAGATAGCCGAGGGAGAGGATCAAAGGGAGCAGCCTTTTGGGATTGCCGATCGATCTCCTCAGCGCCGCTCTGGCCGATGGCGTCGCGGCGATCAGACCGGCGACGAAAAGGAGAAAGGCCTTAACCAAGGCGGAGGCGGAGATGGCGGTCTGAAGGAAGGGAAGTTTGAGGGTTATCAGGGCATGTCCGCCGGTGGAGATGAAAACATGCTTCATACTCCAGGGGAGGTCATGTGGAGCGGATACGGAGAGGAGAAATATGCCGATCAGAGCCGAAAGAATCCGAAAGAGCTTGCCATGCATGAGCCATTAGCATACTGAGGATCGCCGTCAGCGGTGAAGAGACGGCGGACATCGTTTCATCTCAGGTATTTATTCGCCATCCTGAACATCTCGAGGAATCCCGCTCCTGCCCCCAGGATCGTTCCGATCACAGCCCCCAGGGTCTCCTCGCCGAGCTTAACGCCGATATATCTGCCTATCAGAAACCCTATAACCGTGGAGACGACGAGCACCATCCCTATGGTGCTCATCTCTCCGAAGGCCCTCCATCCCTCCCCTTGGTTCTCGCCCCTCCTCCTGAAGAACATCGTATCATCTCCTTTGGCCTCTTCACTTCGCCAGAATTATCGTTCCGACCTTGTACTGATCGCCGACCCTGATCTGATAGATGTATATGCCGCTTTCAGCCACCCGTCCGTTCACCTTACCGTCCCACGAGACTCTCCCTTCGCCCGTTTCATCCTTAAGCTCGACGATCAATCTGCCTTTAAGGTCGAAGATCTTCACCGAGAACTCCCCCTCAGCCCCTTCGATGGCCGCTGCCGAGAAGATCACCTTATTGAAGGCCGGATCGGGTGAAAGAGGCGTGAACGGGTTAGGATACGGCTCGAGCAGAGCGTGTCTCTCCTGGAACAGCCTCTGCGACGTCAGCCCCACCTCGTCGACTGCCTCGACGGCGAAGACGAAGGATTTAGCGTGACGTGGCGGGGTGTGAAAGTATTTGTATCCCTCCTCATCACCAACCTGGGATCTCTCGATCGAAGTTATGATCTGCAGGTCCGACCTGGAGGTTCCGAAATAGAGGTTATATCTGACCACATCCTCCGATCGACTGGCGGACCAGTATATCTCGAACCCATCCCTTGCCTCCTTTATCTTGAAGTCAGCGGGTGGATATGGCGGGGAGGTATCCTCCTTGACGGTCAGCTCGACCTTGTTGGAAGGCTGAGAGCGTATCAGCTCCGTCTTGAACGCTTCGACATGGTATATGTGTCTCCCAGGGGGCACGTTGATCTCCCTCCACTCGACCTTCCCGCTCTCTGGATTCGGCACCTGGGCCACCTTTTCGCCGTCCCGATAGACGTAGTATCCGCGGACATCCGGATCATCGGATCGTCTCCAGCTAAGTATGACGTCGTTCTCGCCTCTGGGATCGAGCTGAGCGTTGAAATCAATGGGCGGCGGCGGAGGGATGTTGGGTTTAACGGCGACGGCGAAGCTGTCGTTGTTATCCCTGCCGTCGGCGTTGCCGGGCTTGACGAACTCCCCTATGGGTTTATCCTCGAAATTCAACAATAACACATCAAACACAACCCTCTGCGGAAGCTCATGCGGCGGGGTCTCGACCTTAAATGAGATCTCGGCATATGTGTTGACGTCCGTTATCAGCTCCGGCAGAACCACCCTCAACGAGATGTCGTCCACGATGGCCTTAACGCCTTTGATCTCCTTGCCGTTGAGCCTAACCGATTTGAGGTACTCGGCTTTGACGGTAAATCCCGCTGGGATGAAGATCCGGATCGTCTTGATCTCCTCGCCGGGCTCGGCCTGGGATCTATCTATGATGAGAGCGACCGTCATAACGGCACTTGAGCTGGCGAATACCACCCCCTCATCGTTCCCCTCCACGTTTATCTCGCCGGTTGAGCTAACGGCGCCGAGAGAGAAGGACGATATCGCCAGAAGGATCGGAATTACGAATATCAGCCCTTTCACCCTTCCCCTCCGTTAGAAGATAAAGGTTGATGATATCCTGTGGGAGGTGTTGTCCACCAGGTCCCCGATAACTGTCTGATAGGCGTAATCCAGGGTCAACCTCACACCTCCCAGCTTCAAGTTCAGTCCCCCTCCCAGGGAGAAGATGGAGCCTCCCTGCAACTCACCCCCGCAGTAGGCATATCCGAACCTGACGGCCAATATATCGCTCAGCCATGACTCCATGCCCAACCTTATCGTTGTATCGTTGGATCGTTGCGAAAGCTCAAAATTCCCCTGGCTCCTGGTGAGCAGCTTCCCTATGAACTCCTGCTGCACCCCCGAGGCTATGGAGGAGAACTTGTAGGAGATCGAGGCGCGGGCGATGACGGGCACCTGATCCTCGCTCGAAGAGGAGATCGAAACGTCGGTCGGGATCACGTTCTGCAGCGAGATGCCGATGAAAAGCCCTTCAGACGGATTGACCGCCACACCGATGTCGCCCGTGAAAGCGGAGGCGGATGTCTTTGAGAAATAGGGGTTGGCCTTGATAGCCTCGTCCTCGGGATCATAACCCGTCCTCAGAAACTTCACCGCCAGTCCAAGGGCAAGATTGGAGGCGGGTTTAACGGCGTATCCGACCGAGATCATCCTCTCTGAATATACCCCCTTGGCATCTCCCAAGATCGAACCCCAGAGGCCAAGGGAGGCAAGCTTCCCAAACGGCAGGGATATCCCAATGAACTCCGCCCGAACCAGATCGGCGAAAATGGAGGAGTGGGTCAGCCCGATCTGGATATCATCGGCGAAGCCCAGAGCGGCAACGTTGTTCGAGGCGGCCGTAAGCCCCCCGTCCACAAGCCCTGATGCCCCGCCCATGCCCGCGCTTCTGGCATCAAAATCCACATCCTGAAACGCCCCCTCTGAGGCTGAGACAAACATGAGGGCGAAAGCGATAAGGATCAGGAAGAAGATCCTCGACATAACCTCACCTCGTCTCAGATCTGGATTCCGAAAAGCTTAACGGCGTTTTGTGTGGTGATATCGGCGAGTTTCCCGAACGGCATCCTCCTCAGTTCAGCCACCTTCCTGGCGACGAATTTCACATAAGCCGGCTCATTCCGTCTGCCCCGCCTGTGTTGCGGCGCGAGCCAAGGGGAATCGGTCTCCACGAGAAGCCTATCGATCGGCACTTTGGAGGCGACCTGTCTCAGATCGGCCGAATTCGGATAGGTCACCGGCCCCGCTATCGATATGTAAAATCCAACGTCCAGACATCTTTTGGCCAATTTCCAATCGCCCGAGAAGCAGTGCATCACCCCCGAGATGTTCACCTTGAACACGTTTATATACCTTTCGAGCGTTATCGCCACATCCTCATGAGCGTCCCTATCGTGGATCACCACCGGCAGCCCCAGCTCTCCCGCGAGCTCCAGTTGTCTTTCAAAGGCATATCTCTGTTTTTCCCTCGGCGAGAGGTTCCTGTAGTAGTCGAGCCCTATCTCACCGATCGCCACCACCTTCTCCCTTCGAGCCAATTTCCTGAGCTCGTCGATCGTCCTCTCGCTGAATTCCTTGGCGTCATGGGGATGGATGCCGACCGTGGCGTAGATCTGTTCGAATCGGGAGGCCAGCTCCACAGCAAGACGGCTTGTTTGGAGGTTGAACCCGACCGCTATCATCCTCACCACATTGGCCTCCCTCGCCCGTTTGAGCACCTCATGAAGATCGTCTCTATAATCATCGAGTTGTAGATGGCAATGTGTATCCACGAGGGCGCCGCTCATAGATCACCTCACCCTAGTGCCTGTGGGCACCTCTCTGTCGACGGTGGCCACCGCACATCCTCTCTTGCCCACGGCCGCTAGGATCATCCCCTGCGATTCGATCCCACGGATGGTGGCCGGTTCCAGGTTCGCCACCATGATGATCTTCATCCCTATGAGCTCCTGGGGCGAGTAGTACTCGGCGATTCCGGCCACGACCTGTCTTTTTTCATGGCCGATGTTGACGACGAGCCTCAGGAGCTTATCCGTCCCCTCAACCTTTTCGGCCTCCAAAACCTCGGCCACCCTCAGATCGAGCTTACGGAAGTCGTCTATCGTTATGAGCTCCTCCTTTTTAGGCTGCCCTTTTGCCTTTTTCGCCTTTTCAGCCTTGATCCTGGGGAAGATCGGCTCCGGTTTCCCGAGGGGCGTGCCTGGTTTAAGAGCTCCCCAGGATTCGAGCGAGCTGTAATCCTCGTCCAGTCCCTTCAATCCGATCTGCTCCCTTATCCTCAGGGCCGATTCGGGCATGAAGGGGTATATCATCACCGAGACGAACCTCAGCCCCTCGAGACAGTTATATATGATCGTCCCCGCCCGTCCCTTTGTGCCTTCATCCTGGGCCAGCCGCCACGCCTCGGTCTGCTGGACGTACTTGTTCAGTCTTCGTATGAACTGCCAGATCGTCTCCAGGGCCTCATCGAAGGCCAGATCGTCCAGTTGCTTTGAGGAGCGACGGTGCGTCTCGATCGCCATTCCGATTATCTCCTCATCGTACTCCCCAGGACGATCGTTGGGGGGAACGGATTGGAAGAACCTGCGGGCGAGGTTCACCGTTCGATTAACCAGGTTGCCCAGATCGTTTGCCAGATCGGCGTTATAGCGGGTTATAAAGGCGCTATCGGTGTAATCGCCGTCCTTGCCGAAGCTGAACTCCCTCATGAAGAAGTATCTGACCGGATCGACGCCGAACCTGTCCACCAGCTCGTCTATATCTATAACGTTTCCGGTGCTTTTGCTGAGCTTCTTCCCGTCCTTGGTCAGCCACCCGTGGGCGAAGATCCTTTTAGGCGGGGGAAGCCCTGCCGACATCAACAGCGCGGGCCAGATGATCACGTGGAACCTTATTATCTCCTTGCCTACCAGATGCAGATCGGCGGGCCAGTACTTGCGGAAGGTCTCAGGGTCATCGCCGTATCCGATGGCGGAGATGTAGTTGCAAAGAGCATCCATCCAGACATACATAGTCTGTGAGGGATCTACGGGGAGCGGTATGCCCCATCGAACGGTGGAACGTGATATGCTGATGTCCTCCAGTCCCTCCCTCAGGACGCTTAAAACCTCGTTACGCCTGGATTCGGGCTGGATGAAATCGGGATTTTCCTCGATGTGTCTGAGCAATCTGTCCCTGTATTTAGACAGGGCGAAGAAGTAGTTCTCCTCCTTAACCCATTCGACCGGCATATCGTGTATGGGGCATTTTCCGTCCTGTAGCTCCTTTTCCAGATAAAACCTCTCACACCTGGAGCAGTACCACCCCTCATAATGTCCCTTGTAGATGTCCCCGGATTTATAGACCGCCTCAAAGAACTTCTGAGCGGCCTTGATATGTCTTTCATCCGTGGTTCTGACGAAATAATCGTTGGAGATGTTCAACTTCTTCCAGAGCCTTTTGAACTCCTCGGCGATCATGTCGCAGTACTGCTTTTCGGGCATGCCGTGTTCCTCGGCCGTGCGCTGGATATTCTGTCCATGTTCGTCCGTCCCTGTGAGGAAGAACACGTCATCGCCTTTCAATCTATGATGTCTCGCGACGATATCGGCCGCCATTGTGGTATATGCATGCCCTATGTGCGGTCGAGCGTTGACGTAGTAGATTGGCGTTGTGATGTAGAACTTCTCCCTATTCATCTTCCAATCTCCTCGGATTATATCTCCATTTTCCCCTGATCGCTTCCGAGGCCTCTATTTTGACCTCGGTTTCGTCCTCAAGCCCGATCTTAAGGGTCTCCCTGAAGATGTCGACCTCTAAGACCTCTCCGACACCGTAGGGCGTTTCGACCACTTCACCCTGTCGTGGAAGCGATCTTTTGACCTCACAGTACCAGTTGTCCTCAAATCTGAGGCAGCAGAACAACCTGCCGCACAGCCCCGATATCTTGGACGGTATGAGGCTGAGATCCTGATTTTTCGCCATTTTGATGTTAACCGCCTTGAACTGATCCATGAATGAGGTGCAACAGAGAGGCCTTCCGCAAACGCCACATCCACCCAGAAGTTTGGCCTCGTCCCTTACCCCGATCTGTATGAGCTCTATTCGTTTCCTAAAGGTTCTGGCCAGGTCCCTGACCAGTTCCCTGAAATCCACCCTCCCATCTGCCGTAAAGAAGAAGAGGATTTTATCGCCGTCAAACGTGTATTTCACCCTCGAGAGCTTCATCGGCAGGTTGTGCTCTTTGATCTTCTGGAGACAGATCTTAAATGCCCTTTTCTCGCTCACCCTGTTCTCATGGGCCATGATCAGATCCTCGTCCGTCGCTTCCCTGAGCACTTTAAGCGCCCTGCCGCGGACGGAGGACCTAGGTATCGTCAGCTTCCAGAGCGCCTCCCCGACATCTCCCCCATAAGGGCTTTCGACGACATACCAACCTCCCACGTGCACCTCACACTCACCGATTTCGAAATAGGTCGAGTATTCCTCAGGCACCCTTATCTTGGCTATCTTTATCCCCTCGTTCCTTTTAAACATCCCCTATCCCCCTCAGCCTAAGACATAGGACCTCCATGGCGAGCATGGCGTTGATGTTATGTTGGATCATGTCGCGGGTGAGCATAATCTCTCGCATCGCCTCCAATATGCGTCCTCTGGGGATCTTCTTGGAGATCTCCTTCAGCTCCTCCCAGCTTTCCGGGTGGGTGAGCTTATCAGGCGTGACCCCCTCTTTGACGAGCATCAGATCCCTGTACCACGTAAGCAACCAGTCCAGCTTTTCGGGGTTGGAGCTTAGCTCATCGGCCATCTTAAAGATCTCTAAAATCTCCATTCCCCTGAGCACCTTGGGGATCTCCTCATCCTCGATCGAACCGGGATTTTCGGCCATTTTTAGAGCTTTCTCGATTCTACCCCCACACAGAAGCGCTATCCTGGAGGCCGTCGCCTCGCCGATCAGAAATCTCTCCTGAAGGGCCTTACTGATCGTCTCGCGAGGTATACGGTGGAATCTGAACAGTTGGCATCTGGAGAGAATGGTGGGCAGGATCATGCTCATGTCCGTCGCCACCAATATGAAGACCGTATCCGAGGGGGGCTCCTCGAGGGTTTTGAGCATGCTGTTCGCCGCCTCATCGGTCATCCTATCAGCCTTTAACAGGATAAAGACCTTATACCTCCCCTCCATCGCCCTGAAGGAGGCTCGCCTCTGCATCGCCCTTATCTGATCTATCTTCAGCCAGTTGCCGGACGGCTTTATCACCTGGACGTCAGGATGGTTGCCATCATCTACCTTCCTGCAGGAGATACAGGAATCGCACGAATCATCGGGAAGCTGAAGGCAGTTCAGGGCCTTGGCGAAGGTCATGGCTACGAGGCGTTTGCCGACTCCCTCCGGACCGGCGAAGAGATAGGCGCCTGCCACCTTCCCCGCTCTGATCTGTGACCTTAACATCTCTGTTATTCTCTCATGTCCTATGACGTCTTTAAACACGCCTCGACCGCCTCCCTTATGAAGCGTTGTATTTCCTCCATGCTCCTGGTCGCATCCAGAACGAGAAACCTATCGGGATCGGATCGGGCTATCTCCAGATACCCTTCTCTGACCCGCCTGTGAAACTCCAAATTCTCTCCCTCAATTCTGTCCATTTTTTTCGATGTCCTCACCCTTTCCAATCCCTCTTCGGGAGACAGGTCCAGGAGCACCGTCAGGTTCGGCCGAATTCCGCCCGTGGCCCAGTCGTTGAGCCTTTTTATCATCTCGATAGAGAGTCCCCTCCCGTAGCCTTGATATGCCACCGATGCATCGATATACCTATCACACACCACTATATGTCCCTTCTGCAGGGAAGGGCGGATCAGCCCGTCAGTGTGCTGTGCCCGTGAGGCCAAAAACAGCAATAGCTCCGCTCGGGGGGATATATCCAGGCCCGTCTCTATCAGTATGGATCGTATCCTCTCCGAAAGCTCCACCCCCCCTGGCTCGCGAGTCAGGATTACGTTTAATCCCTTTCCCCTGAGATATTCGACCAGCAATTTGGCCTGTGTGGATTTACCTGAGCCCTCTATTCCCTCGAAGGTGATGAACATGCGTTTGCCTTTAAATCTCTTGGTTTCTACGGCTTCATTATATCATAAAGGGCGAGGAAATTGCAATTTTGCCTTGGAACATACAGAAATTCCCTATGTAGATTTACGAGAGCCGCCGGGAAAGCCCATCCTTTTAAGGGTGGGATGAAAGGCGGTCTGTGTACACCATCTTGCGTTCCCGCGTTATGCGTTATTGCGTTCGTTGCGTGAAAGAAAGAGCACGCAAGTAACTCAATAACGCAACAAACGCAAGTAACGCAATATTAGAGGTGGGAAGAGGTCACAGGGTAGGAGAAGATCTTCCAGCGAGATCACCCTTCAAGGGGCGCGGTGGTTCGCGCCCCTGATTATGATCTCTCATTGATTATCGGCGATTAATCTTTATCTCACCCCATAATGTGGCGAGTTTATCCTTTGAGGAAACGCTCAGCGCCTTTTCGCTGAAGATCAGATCGCCGAACCTTGATGGCGTGTGGAAAGAGGGACCTGTCTCGCTCCATCCCGTCCAGATATCCACCCCGGAGACGATATGTCTGTTGAAATTCCATCCCCATGTCTTGCCGACCGGCAACTCATTCACATTGAGGTCGCTGAAGGCTATCTTCAGCTCCAGCACCCAGTAGGTATCCCCTATGGAGGTGGCGCTCTC
The DNA here is from genome assembly GCA_964535855.1 of uncultured bacterium. Taxonomy (GTDB): domain Bacteria; phylum Poribacteria; class WGA-4E; order B28-G17; family B28-G17; genus JAGGXZ01. The sequence continues at coordinate 399 of CAZHVH010000026.1, read as the reverse complement.
CAGGCTCTTCGGCTCCCACGCGCCCTCCACCCCTCCGTTTTCAGCGTCCTGCGTCACGTTGGCTGCGTTTATCATGATGTGGAAATAAGGTTTTGATCCGGCATGGTTCGGCTCGATGAAGAGCTCGTTCTCATCATCCTTCCAGACATCCTTATCATGTCCCGGAGAAACGGTCGTGATCTTCTTCGGATTCGGCTCTCCGTTCTTGAAGGCGACGTAGATGTAGGTGTCGTCGTATACCGCCCATGCCAGGCTGACATACTCCTCCTTCACCTTCCCCCCTGTGTTTATGTTCTCCAGCCTCACACTCGGTGCGAGCTTCCAGACGATATCGTCCAGCTTGCCATCGATCTTAGGAGGGCTTTTCGTCCTCATCGCCTCATAGACGTAACCCGGTTC
>CAZHVH010000025.1:0-17936 GCA_964535855.1 uncultured bacterium | reverse complement strand
TGTCGGCATATGTCGCTCCGTGCATCTTAGCCGTATCCAAAGCGAGATCTGTGAATTCCCTCATATTTCCTACCCCTATGATGGTATCTATCGACGTTAAAGGATACAACAACCCTGACTGAGGTGTCAACTTACTACTTGAATGTCAGTTTCAGCTTTGGTATAATCCTTCTTGGATGAAATTCCATTTGGATGCCGCGAACCTCCGTTCGGGTCTCTCCGCAGAATAGACTAAGGAGGGATAAGTTATGAGGATCTTTAAACCAGCGCTTTTTCCCTTGATCCTGCTGATGACAGTTCCTCTCCTCTCCTCATGTGGCGCGAAGTTAGGGGAAATTCATCTGGAGGATGTCAACTCATCGATCTCTGACGCCCAGAAAGCGATTGAAGAAGCAAGAGGGCTCGGAGCGGAGGAATACGCGAGAGATCAACTGATGAGGGCGGAGACGCTGTTGGCCCAAGCGCAGGAAGCCCTCACGCGCAAAGACGGCCTCAGGGCTATGGATCTGGCGTATAAGGCGATGGCTGAGGCAAAGGCGGCTGGGCTGGCATCGTGGCGGATTCAAAAGAGGAGGGAGGTAACCGAATCGCTTCTCAAAAGCAAGGAGGCGGAGTTAGAACGAATGAGGCAGCAACTCGCCCGGGCCCAAAGGCAGATGGAAGATGCCCGCAACGAGATGATCAGACTCTCCGAAAGGGTATCGAGGCTCGAGGAGGAAAAACGGAGAGAGCTTGAGGAAGCACAGCAGGCACAGAGAGAAGCCGAAAGAGAGGTTGAGAGAGCCTACCAGGAGATCGATAGACTTCAAAGTCAACTGGATACGCTGAGAGATCAGCTCGATGAAGCCAGGCTCGCCCAACACAGAAGTCAGAGGGAGGCCGAACGCCTTATAAAGAGGCTCAGCAGCCAGATGGAGCAGACCAGATCCCAGCTTGAACAGGCCAAAAGGGAGGCCGAAGCCGCAAGGAAAAGGGCGAGATCCCAGGCCGTTGCCTACTCTAAGAAGATAAGTAGGATCGAGAGGGAAAAGGCCAGAGAGCTGGCGATCGCCCAAGCCAGGGAATACGTCGCCAAACAACAGGCTGAAGAAGCGAAATCATATCCACCACCGCTGAGCAAGGGGGAGATTCAGGAGGCCAGATCATTCGTGGAAAGCTGGTACCTGGATTGGGCCAACGGCAACATCGCCCAACACCTGCTCAGGTACGCCCCGGATGCTAAGTTCACAAAAGTGGTTATCAAAGGCGGTAGAGAGAGCAAAACCGATCTATCGCGGAGCCAGTTCGAGTCGGAGCTCAGAAGGCAGGTCGAAAGCAGATGGAGGCTCGCCGAGAAAAGCTTCAGCGAAAGGGCCATTGTAGGCAGATACACCTTCAGCCGCGAGACGAAGACGAGCGGTAGAGGCGGCGTGACCAAGCTGGTAGACGTGTGGGTCAGAGAGGCATACGTGAGAAAGCTCAATTCCCAGTGGAAGATCGCAAAGGAGATATGGCGTTTCTACGAATCGGTCCCAGATTACACCGTGCGGAGGTGAGAGGATGAGAGCGGAGATCAAATACGCACTGATACCGATTGGAAGCGTCCTCCTGGCTGTGATCGTAATCCTAACCGTTATGTTGATCACCTATGACCGCAGAACGCCCGATGAGTTCGTCAGGGTCTGGAAGAACACAGTTGAAAAGGGGGATACGAAGCTGTATGAGTCGCTGTGGGACGAGAACGCAAGGAAGAGAAAAAAGGCGCACTTCAACGAGGCCCTCGGATTGTTGAAGGGCAATAAGCTCGAGATAAACCTGGATGGTGTCGAGAAGAAGGGCACTGACAAACAGATGACATACTCCGGGATATCGGTAAGGATACACAGGAAGGACGGATCGATCGGCGAGACCAAGAAGCGACTTACCGTCGCCCGCCGTGGGTTCAGTAGACGATGGAAGGTAATAGATGAGGAAAGCTACATATCGGCTACCGCTCCCGTCGTAAGGAAACCGAAGGTCAAGGCCAAACCCGGACCGGTGAAGGCACCTGCCGCGAAGGTTGAAAGAGGCGCCCCACTTGACACAGAACTCAAACTCAGACAGATCATAGAGGACTGGCGACAGGCTTGGGAGAAGAAGGATGTGAACCGGTATATCGGCAAGTACGCCGATTTCGCTGAGATAAGAAGGGTTACCGTGGTGAACGGCAAGGAGTATCCTGTAAAGCTGACTAAGGAAGAGCTGCGCAGGAGGATGAGGAGGCTTTGGAGGAAATACGGCAGGATCGAGGTGAACATATCCACCCTTCAGATCAAAGGCGACTACGCGACGGCCGACGTTAACTTCCTCCAGGAGTACAAGGCCTGGATTGCGGATAACAGAAAGATCGCCTATCGGGATTTCGGCACCAAACAGCTCAAGTTCGTCAGAGATGTCAAGGATAACTCCTGGAAGATCATATCTGAGAACTGGAAGATCTATAAGAAGGTGCCGAGCTATCCGAAGCTTTAATTGGACAAGGGTCGAGGGTCTAGAGTCGAGAGGCAAAAATGGACCCTTGACCCTCGACTCTCGACCTTTAATGAGCGGAAGGTGTTGATCATGTCAAAGATATTGATCGTAGATGACGATCAGGGTGTGAGAACAGTTCTAAAAACCATCCTCAGACATAACGGATATGAGGTGGAGGAGGTGGCCTCAGGCGATGAGGCGATCGCTCGTATGAAAGGGACGAACTATGATCTGGTCATAACCGATCTGAGGTTGGGAAGGGGTGGCTCGGGGTATGAGGTTTTGAGGGAGGCCAGGAGAAGGCCTTTCCCGCCGGAGGTCATAGTCATATCCGCCTATGGGACGGTGGATGATAGCGTTAGAGCCATCAAGGCCGGAGCTTTTGACTTTATCAGCAAGCCCTTCCAGGGGGATGACATACTGAGAAAGGTGGAGGCCGCTCTTATCGGGAGAAGTTCGATCGCCTGGAGCGGTGGATATGAACTCAATGGCCTGATAGGCCGGACTCCCGCCATGAAAGAGGTCTTCGACCTCATCACGCAGGTGTGTAAAACTGACTGTACCGTTCTGATACTGGGTGAGAGCGGCACAGGGAAGGAGCTAGTCGCCAGGGCCATCCATAAAAACAGCAAGAGACGCCATATGCCGCTTATAACCGTCAATTGCGGTGCGATACCTGAGAGCCTGCAGGAGAGTGAGCTTTTCGGCCACGTCAAGGGAGCCTTCACCGGTGCGGACAGAGATAAGATAGGAATCCTACAGGAGGCGGACGGAGGCACGGTTTTCCTGGACGAGATCGGAGAGATGTCCTTGAGCACGCAGGTTAAGCTCCTCAGGTTCCTCCAATATGGCGAGGTCAGAAGGATAGGCGAAAACAGACCCGTCCACGTCGATGTCCGGTTGATAGCTGCCACAAACGTCGATTTAGAGGAGGCGATCGAAAACAAGCTCTTCCGGAAGGACCTCTACTACAGGCTAAACGTCGTGGCGATTTACCTGCCACCGCTTCGGGATCGTAGGGAGGATATACCGCTACTGGCGGATCATTTCCTGAAGAGGTTCTCACAGAAGATGGAGAAGGGGATCAACGGCATCTCGCCCGACGCGATGGCGGCTTTGATGAATTACGACTGGCCGGGCAACGTCAGAGAACTTGAAAACGCTATAGAGCGTGCCGTCGTGTTGACCAGATCCGATTTCATAGAGCTCGAGGATCTACCGCCCAAGGTCAGATACGGGTCGTCCGATCTCTATAGATCCCCTCTCTCCAGAAAGGGGGATACCTTCAGGATCAGGGATGATCTTACGCTTAGGGAGGTTGAGCGTGCCTATATAGTGCATAAGCTGAAGCGGTGTAAAACGTATGAGGAAGCGGCGAGGGAGCTTGGTATCGGGCGAACCACGTTATGGCGCAAGATCAAAAGGTATGGGATCACCCCCGACGAGGTGATGTGATCAGCCATCACCTTTCGTCCTTAACCCTTTTCCTGTATTCCCTTATCGCCGAGGTTGCCAGTCTATCCGCCTCTTTGTTTTGAGATCTGGGTATCCTCTTAACGGTGAAACTCGTGAAATAGTTGAGGAGGGAAAGAACTTTTTGATGAAGCGCCTTCAGCGTCTTCGAATGAACCTTATATCTTCCTGATATCTGTTCGGCCATAAGCTGGCTATCGGTGTAGATCTCGACGAGATCGGGATTAAATCTCATCGCTTCCTGGAGGGCGAGTATTAAAGCTGTATATTCAGCCACGTTGCAAGTTGTCCGACCGATATATCCCGATTTGCTCGCCAGGGTATTTTCCTTCTCGTCCTTGATGAGGAAGCCATATCCAGCGTCACCCGGATTTCCACTTGAAGCGCCATCGACGTAGATCTTAAGCGTCCTCATCGATCCATTCCTTCCATATCAGCACCCGTCCGCAGCTGTTGCAGGTTATCAATCGCTCGCCCTTTCGCAGCTCGGCGATAGTCTGAGGTGGAAGGGACAGGAAACATCTACCGCAGACGTTTCCATCGACGACGGATAGCATGAAATCGCCTTTTCGGCGCCATTCCTCATATCTTCTCAGGATATCCGGGTCGATCTCCGGGATAAGGGCATTTCGTCTGTCGATCCAGGTCTGCACCTCCGATTTGAGCCCCTCCGCCACCTTTTTTAGCTCCTCGGTATCCTTCCGGTATTTTTCCTCTGCCTTTCGATATCTCTCCTCCTCCTCCTTCAGCTCCTCCGAGAAGGAATCTATGGAGATCATGAGCTCCAGTATCTCCTCCTCCAGCTCAGCCTGTCTTTTGAGCGTGGCCTCTATCTCCTTTTCCAGAGCAGCAAAGGCTTCATTGGTTTTGACCTGGAACCTCTGTGCTTTATATCTATTCAGCTTTTCACCTTGTTCCTCGAGCTCCAGGTTTTTACGTCCCTGAAGCTTGAGCATCTCCCTGTATCGGTTTTTCTTCTCCTCCAGGGAGGCTTTTGCCCTCTCCCGTTCCTCCTCGATCCGTTTTTCGCGTAGGGGTATCCCTCGGAGCTTGGCTTGAAGCTCCTTTATCCTCTCGTCTATGGTCTGAAGCTCATACAGGCGTTTTAATTTGTACTTGACCGTCTCAGGCATCTGTAAGTGGCTCCCGTTTACGTTCTGTAAGGACCGAAAACCAGACTCCGAGCTCATAGAGGGCCATCAGTGGCCCAGCCATCAGCAGCATCGTTAAAACATCCGACGGCGTCAGAAAGGCGGAGAGAAGCATAATGAGAACTATGGCATATCTTCTCCTCTCCCTGAAGCCGTTGGAATCTATAATTCCGATATACGATATGAATGCCATCACTATAGGCAGCTCGAAGGCCGCACCGAAACCGAGGATCAATCTGGTGATGAAGGTGACATACCTGTCCAGCGTCCAGAGGTTTCTCAGCCCTGAATGGTATCCTCCCCACAGATTTGCAAACACCTCCAGCCCTATTGGTGCGACGATGAAGAAGGCGAAGAGAGCTCCAAGGATGAAAAAAAAGGTCAAAAGAGCGAAGAGCGGAAGAGCGTACCGTTTCTCGTGGGGTTTGAGGGCTGGCAAAACGAAGGCCCATATCTCGTAGAGCAACACCGGCGCTGCCATCACGGTCCCCGTTGCCAGCGATATCTTCAGCAAAGCAATGAAGCTCTCCAAAGGTCCTGTTATAATGATATTGACGTTCGTCCGCATCGACGAGCGAGATCTGAGAAAGACGGAAATATAATCCCATATCGAGTTATCCCCGTTACCGGCTACCCTTCCAACGAGATCGCCGATAAACCGTTGTGCTCTGAATCTGAGGGGAAGTTCCAAGAAGTTGAGAACCTGATTCTTAAACCAGATGCTGATGACCATTCCCACGAACACCGCAATTATACAGACGATAATCCTTCGCCTGAGCTCTTCAAGGTGTTCGAGGAAGGTCATCTCCTTTGCATCATCCCTGCCCGACCTGCTCTTCACTTTTTCGGCTTACCGTATCATCATCCTCATCCAAGCTCATGTAAAGGTCATCCTGCAGCTCTTTGCCCGCCTTTTTAAACTCTTTTATGGCTTTTCCAAGCGATCTCCCGACCTCGGGGAGCCTCCTAGTGCCAAAGAGCAACAGGACGACGAGGAATATAACCAGCAGTTCCGACCATCCGATGCTACCCATAATAAAGATCTCCTCCTTTAACCTGCGTTCAGCTTAATTATACTCCAGATCTGGTCAGTTAGCAAATCAAACTCCGCCAGCGCGATCGAGTGCTCTGAAGGAGAAAACCAACCGATGTATGGCGGTCATATGTGCCAGAGCTGCAAGTAATGAGACGACAACAGTGATGAGGATTTCATTCGATAGAACACCGAAATAGGAGAGAGCTCCCTGTAATATCAGCCCAGCCGAAAGTAACACCAGTCTCTCCGTCCTCTGCATCAGCCCGACTTTACATTCCAGATCCAACCCCTCAGCACGCGCCCGGACATAGCTGACGAAAAAGGAGCCGGTCATGGCCGCGAAGGTCATACCGACACCTATAAGGTTATGGTTCAGGTAGAAATGGATCGACAGGCCCAGAAATATGGCAGCCTCGGAGTATCTATCTATGACCGAATCCAACAGAGCTCCCGAGGGTCTCTTTCTGTTGCTCTGTCGTGCCGCTGAACCGTCCAGCATATCAAAGCTGCCAGCGGCCAGTATGAGAAGCCCGCCTGTGGTCAGATAGGAATAGCCGAGAAAAGCCCCCGCTATAAGGTTCACACACAGCCCGAACAGGGTCAACATATTAGGTGTCAATCCAACCCTCAAGAGCGCCCGGGCCACCGGATCGACCACGAAGCTGAAGTAGTACCGAAGCTTAACCTGATACTCCATAGCCGATCATCTTCCCTCTATGAAAGCCTCGGTCATCTCCCTGGCGACCGGGTCAGGATATTGGATCGGAGGTGACTTCATAAAGTAGGCACATGGGCCGTACAGCGGGCCGCTGATTCCTCTGTCCAAACCGATCTTAGCGCATCTTATAGCGTCGATTGCCACTCCGGCTGAGTTAGGTGAATCCCATACCTCAAGCCTCAGATCCAGCACTAGAGGCACCCCTCCGAACGCCGTGCCCTCCATCCTCAGGAAACAGATTTTACGATCGGTCAGCCAGGGAACATAATCGCTGGGGCCTATGTAGACATTATCGGGATGGAGCTCGTAGTCGAGCTGTGAAACCACGGCATCCGTCTTAGAGATCCTCTTGGAGACAAGTCTCTCCTTTTCGAGCATGTTCTTGAAATCCATGTTGCCGCCCACATTGAGCTGATAGGTTCTCTCGAGCTTGACGCCTCTGTCGTTGAAGAGTTTGGTGAGGACTCTATGTGTGATCGTAGCTCCGACCTGGGATTTTATATCGTCCCCTACGATCGGCAGCCCTGCCTCTTGGAATCTCTCCTGCCATTTCTTATCCTTCGCTATAAAGGCAGGCATGCAATTAACGAAGGCACATCCCGCCTTCAACGCCTGCTCAGCATACCATCTTGTCGCCTCTTCACTGCCCACCGGGAGGTAATTAACAAGCACATCGGCCTCTCTCTCCCTCAGGACGGCGGCGACGTCCACCGGTTCCTCATCCGATTCTTCGATGGTTTCCTTGTAATATCTACCGATTCCATCGAAGGTGGGGCCGCGCTGGACGATAACCCCTGTTTTGGGGATGGTGGCGAATTGAATGGTGTTGTTCGGCGGAGATAACAACGCATCAGCTAAATCCTTGCCGACTTTGTTCCTATCGACGTCGAAAGCGGCAACCGGCTCGATATCCGATACATGGTATCCACCAAGCACGACATGCATCAGACCTGGAACGAACTCTCCCTCCTTAGCGTTTCTGTAATAATAAACGCCCTGGATAAGCGAGGAAGCGCAGTTCCCCGTTCCAACTATGGCTAGTCTGATCTTCCCCATCGCTGAATCCTCCATATATGATGTCACAGGATTAAGTTTATCATATGGAAGGTACTCGTTCAACCTTCCCGATAACCTCCAAAGATCTTTCGAAAGTGGAACCCGTAAATCGCAAAGGTTACCGCCAAGGGGAAAAGACGGGGACGCTGAAACAGACACCAGAAGATGAGCTTCCAGTATTGAATCCTCTCCTTCCCCACCACCCCTAAACGCAATACGGATTTCAGGAACGCCTTAAGGCGGCTATAGCGGAGCCGAAATCCCCTTCTGTGCGAGGATGGGTTATACCCTTTCAGAAACGTCATGACGCGCTCGTAGTAACACTCAGGGGAATAGATCGTATTGAGAATTCTCTTATAACCGCCGATAAGCTCTTCATAATCCATTTTAGGGATAAAATTGATCGAAAAATCTGTGTTATCACCTGTAATCTCCTTCAATAATCTGCCCTCTTCCGCTAGGCGTTGGTAGAGCCTAGTGCCGCGGGGAGCATTTAACAGACCGACCATTGCTGTGACGATTCCGCTATCCTGAATAAATCTGACGAGTCTTTCAAAGATCGAAGGTGTATCGCTATCGAATCCCACGATAAATCCAGCTTGGACCTGCAGGCCGAACTTTTGAATTTTTCTGATACAGGCTATCAGATCACGGTTAGTGTTCTGAAGCTTGCCGCACTCGGCTAGACTTTCCTCATTCGGAGTTTCAATGCCGACGAACACCGTATCAAATCCCGCCCGAGCCATCAATCGCATGAGTTCCTCATCGTCGGATAGATTTATCGAGACCTGTGTGGTAAATGAAAAGGGATATTCCCTCTCCTCCATCCATTCAGCGATAGCAGGCAAAATTTCCCTCTTTAAAATCCCTTTATTTCCTATGAAGTTATCGTCAACGAAGAAAACCCCACCTCTCCACCCCAGTGAATATAAGCTCTGCAATTCCGCTAATATCTGGCCTTTGTCTTTCGTCCGCACCTTACGTCCGAAAAGCGCCGTTACACTGCAGAACTCACAGTTAAAAGGACAACCACGAGAGTATTGAACGCTCATCGAAGCGTACTTCCTCATATCGAGGATCTCCCACAGTGGGGCGGGGGTTCTCTCCATATCCGCCCGTTGGGCGGTATCGTAGATATGCCTGGCATTTCCATTCTCCAGATCCTCTAGAAAGGGCGGAAGGGTAATTTCAGCCTCGCCAAGTATAAGATAATCTATATCGTCGAACCTCTCATACCCGATCGTGAATAGAGGTCCTCCGGCGACGGTTTTAACCCCCTCCCTTTCACACCTGGCGATTATCCTTCTTACGGATTCCTCCTGGATGGACATCGCGCTGATGAAAACTAAGTCGGCCCACCTGAGGTCCTCATCTCTAAGCGTGGAGACGTTCATATCTACAAGTTTCTTCTCCCATTCTTTCGGGAGCATCGCTGCCACCGTCAGCAGTCCCAGGGGCGGGTAGGCCGCTTTCTTGGAGATAAATCTTAAGGCGTGCTTGAAACTCCAGAAGGTATCAGGATATTCCGGGTAAACAAGAAGTGCTCTCACGATTTAGACCTCCTCGTCAATTTGTTAAAAATGCTCCGCTTCAGTTTCAGCTCTCCCATCCAACGAACGCAACTGACGTTGGGATGACAACTCACTAAGAGCAAGCATTTCCACGGAGATTTCATCTATAAGGTTTTCGATCTCATCCATATCTCCCGCCTTTATCGTCCTAACGGGAACATCGGCGGCGATGAGAGCTTTTATAAATCCATCAAGAGCGTGTATGAAATCATGATCCTCCATCGGCCACCACCCTTGACCTGATCCGGCACCGAGTAAAAGAAGAATTTCGCATCTCATCTGTTCGGCGAGGCGTACCATTCTAATCCCTTTTCTAAGGGCGGCCTCAGGATGGGATGTCCGCTCGGGGTTAAAAGCTATGATCACAGCCCGCGTATCATCGATTCTGGCAAGTCCGGTTACGAGTTTTTTATCCTCCCATTGAACCCTGTCTCCCGAAAGCTCCAGGAACCAGTCGGTGATAGAATCTATCAGGGAACGAACCCGTATGTAACTCATGGTGAACCTCGCATAAAAAAGGGGCGGGTTTAGAACCCGCCCCTAAGACCCTTGTGTTTTTCAGGTTTTTATCGCGAGCTGAGCGTCGCCCACGCCGTAGCTCCAACTATAGCCGCTAAGAAGGCTAATATCTTCTTGTTCCTGGACGGTTTCTCATAGGGCCACTCCGCCCGTTTAATCTTGGCGTCGAGCTCCGAGACCGCCTTTTCGACAGCGGATACCCTTTTAGACATCGACTCCATCTCTCCTCTCAATCTTGCCAGCTCCTCAGCCTTGGACGCTATCTCCGCCATCCTGGAGTTCATCATCTCCTCAAGGGCGCCGATCTTCTCCTCCAGTTTTTTGTTAGCGCTGGAAAGTTCAACTATCTGTGACACACTGGCCGATCTGGTTTGAGTCATGGACTTCCGCATCTCCTCCATTTTCTTCTCAGAACTGGCGATTTTCCTCTCCAGATTAGAGGTAGATCTCCTCACCTGATCTATCTTTCTCTGATTCGTCCTCAGAGCTGATTTGATCCCCCTGTTTTGGGCCTTAAGCTCATTCAGCGATTTTCTAAGCATGTTCAGTTCTTCGGAGGCTTGCGCGAATTGATCCGAGAGCTTCTCGTAGGATTCCCTCAGCTTTGCCAGCTCCTTCTCCAGCTCGCTCTTCATCTCCTTGGCGACCTCGATCGGCACCTGCATCTTCTCGCCCGGATAGATCAGATCGGGGTTTGTGTAATCGTTATACTTTTTGAACTCGGGCCATCTTCTGGGGTCTGAGAGGTATTTACCGGCTAGATGCCAAAGAGTATCCCCCTTCTCTATGGTTATAACCTTGACGGGTTTGTCGGTCGGCTTCATCGTGATCTTAGCATACGATGAGACGACCAATGGTCCCCAGCCTAGCATCAGGCATATATAGGCGATGATTCCGACCTTTGCCAGATCGATGAGCTGTCTGATCCTCATGGTCTCATCCCCTTTCCTTTAGTAGGTATAGGAAAGCGACATAAAGTGTGTGCTTCCGCCTATGCGGTTGACCGTATCATCCTCAGGGCTATAGGCGTAATCGAACTGCAATCCGGCGACCCTAACGCCAAAACCCGCGAAGAGGCTGCGCCTGTCGCCCGTGTGAGATCCACCCGCCCTGAGGGCCAGTGCTCTCCCCAGCCAGTATTCAACTCCCAACCTAACGGAGAGGGTGCTCTCATCGACAGAGGAGAACTCCTTGGAAATATCGAAAGCAAAGGTGGCCTTGTTGCCTTGCAGGAACTGGACGGCAACACCGAGATCCAACATCATCGGGACGGAGTCTCCACCGATCTTGCCAAGCAGATTCCTCAGAGCCCCTCCACACGTCACGGTGTTATCGAATGCCTTGTATATAACGCCTACGTCCACCCCACCGAATCCCATTGATCTGTCGTCATATCCTTTAGCAGAGAACTTATCGGTGAGGATCTTCATGCCTGCTCCGAAGTTCAGCTTCTCCGCTGCATATCCGTATGACAACGCTATGGCATTAGCGCTGTAATTGAACTTCTCGGTGGGTTTGCCGGTTTTGTCCCATCCCATTATATCCTCCGTTCCGGAGTTGATCCAGGCGAATCCCACCGCTCCTTTCCCCTGTAGGTTCTTGACGACACCGATGAAGCTATGCCTCCTGTCGAATGAGAGTTTAGATGTATAAAGCGTGAAGGACAGATCCTCTATGCAGGGTAATCCCGCCGGGTTCCAGACGCTCGACGTGGCGTCATCGGAGATCGCAACGAAAGCCTTACCCATGGCTATGGATCTGGCTCCCGCCCCTATGCGCAGATATGGCGCGGCATCTCCGGCAAAACCCGCGGAGATCATCCCCAAAAGGGATAAAGTTGTCATTACGATCCCGATCATTCCTTTGCGAACCATTCCTCAACCTCCTTTACCCCAGATCGTAGGGGTGTCGGGGAACAACATCCCCCGACACCCAAAAGGTCTCTCACCTGTAGAGGGCTATCTTCAGAATCGTAGCCTTAGGCTCATCCGTGGCGGATTTAACGATGATCTGGCAGAAGTAGACACCCTTGGCCAGTTCATCGCCATCCTCGCTCTTGCCGTCCCACGTCTTACTCACCAACCCCGGCATCATCTCCTCTGAATCGGCGAGCGTTTTGACAAGCCTCATCGAGAAGTCGTATATCTTCACCGTCACCACGGCAGCTTGTGTGATTGTGAACTCTATCTTCGCCGGGCCTTCCGTCGGATTGAACGGGTTCGGGTAGACCTTAGGAGTTTGAACGACCAGCTTTTCGGCTTCCACGTAGAACTTCCACTCCCGCTCTATCTTATTTCCGACCTTATCGGCCAGTTCGATCTTAACCGTATGCTCATCCGGGGCCATCTCCTCAGCAGGCACATAGGCGGCTCTGCCGGCATCCTTCTTCAACTCCGCCGTAACGTCCTTCCCGTCCAGATACATCTTCACCGAGCTGACATCCACGCCTGCAAGATCATCGGTATAGGTGACCACTACCGGAGCCTTGGGCTTGACGAACTGCCCATCCATGGGCGTGTAGGAGAGGATGGTAGGCGGATTCTCCTCCAGCTTGAACTTCCACTCCTGTGAGGTCTTATTTCCGACCTTATCGGCGAGCTCGACTTTCACCTTATGTTCGCCCTTGGAGATCGGGCTAGTAGGTGTATAAGTCGCCTGTGTGGCCGACGTCTCTGCGCTCACCTTCTTGCCGTCCAGATAAAGTGCCACGGAGTTCTCGTCAACGCCTGAGCGATCATCCGCGTAGGATACAACGATCATGGGTTTCAGCTCTCCGATCAATCCCGTCGGGCTCATGGCGACCACGCTCGGTGGGAGCGTATCGAGTTCCACCGTGAAGCTCCACTCCACTGTGGCGGAGTTATCATACTCATCGGTCACGGTAACCTTCACCTGAACCTCGCCCTCCTCCAACGCCGCCACCTTGAAGCTCGCCGTGCCTCCCGATGGATTGCTCACGCTCTCCCTCTGTCCGCCAACGTCAAACTCGACCTTGCCCACCTTCGACTCGTCCGTGAACGATACGCTTACCGTGGGCGTGGCAGTACGAACAACCCCTACCGGCGAATAGGCCGTCACAACGGGCGGATTGCTGTCCAGCACCACCGTGAAGCTCCACTCCACTGTGGCGGAGTTATCATACTCATCGGTCACGGTAACCTTCACCTGAACCTCGCCCTCCTCCAACGCCGCCACCTTGAAGCTCGCCGTGCCTCCCGATGGATTGCTCACGCTCTCCCTCTGTCCGCCAACGTCAAACTCGACCTTGCCCACCTTCGACTCGTCCGTGAACGATACGCTTACCGTGGGCGTGGCGGTCTTAACAAGGCCCGTGGGCGAGTAGGCCGTCACAACAGGCGGGCTCGTGTCGGTCTTGACCGTGAACTCCCAGGAGAAGGTCGTGGACTTCCCGGCCTTGTCGGTCAGCGTCACCTCAACGGTGTGGTTTCCACCTTTCAGTTCGGCGCCCGGCGTAACAGAGGCGGTCGTCTCGGTGACGGTCGGATTGGCCAGCTCCTTGCCGTCCAGCTTGAAGAGGACCGTTTCAACCCCGGAGAGATCATCGGTGTAGGAGACGTAGATCTTGGGCTTGGTGTTGGTGATGACACCTTGAGGACCGAAGGCTAAGAGAACGGGCGGTTTCTCCTCGCCTATGACGAACTTCACCACAGCGGTCGTCTCATTACCGGCCAGATCCTCAGTTGTCATCCTTGCCGTGTATACTCCGTTGGCCAGAGGCTTAACCGCCTTATAGATCGCCCTAGTCGGCTCGACCGTCAAAGTGGCCCTGTCACCGTCCGGGATCTCGTTCTTACCGGATATCGGCTCATCGTTCGGCGAGTATTCCAGTTTCGTCACTTTGCCCGAGGGCTCCTCTAACTCGAAGAGCACCCTCTTGACCCCTGAGGCATCGGAGTAATCGGCCCAGATGAGCGGCATCGTGGAGACCGTTGATCCTGTAGCGGGAGCGGAGAACTGAGTCAGAGGAGGCGTGTTATCGACGACCACACTGATCGGTCCCACCGTCACAGGGGGACTCGCCCAGAAGTAGAAGAGCAGCTGATAGGTGCCGTTCAATCCCGCGGTATCCCATGTGAAGAGCACATCCTTCAGGTCGGGGTTATCTGCTGTAGGCGTGATCACACCATCTATCTTCGCTATGATCGTCCCGGAGGAATCGGAGACATCCATGCGAGCCTTCTTAGCGAAGTAAACCTGTGCCTTAAACTCGGCCACGCCGCCGATCGGCTTGGGCTTATCCAGCGTCCTTTCAACCGGTTTGCCGTTAGTCGTCACGTTAACTATGTTGACGGGCTCGACCGGTTTCTCTTCGATGTTGCGGATATTGCCTATCTTCACGGTCTTAGCAAGGGCCGGGTCGGCCACCTCGAGGTTATCGGCTTCATCCTTGGCAAGAGCTTGGATTGTATATATCCCGTTAGGCAGCTCATTGGAATCGGCCTCTACGACGTATGTTCCATCTTCACCTGCCGTCATCTCGAGTTCCGCCGCGACCGTATCGTCCTGTTTGACGTAGAGGATCACCTTAGAGAAGGTCTTCGGATCGGCCTTAGGCTTAGCGGTGATTTTGACCTTTGCGGAGACCTTATAAACGCCGTTTTCATCCGGCGCCACTTCGACGAAATTGCCCTGATCATCCTGAGCCTCTATCTTAACGATCTCAGTTCCGGTGACGGGCGGCACATCATCGATATTATCCACCGAGACCGTGGTGGTGGCGGGTTTGGCTTGCTCGACGTCGTTCACATCGACAGCTATAGCCCTTATCATATATGGGTTATCGTCCTGCGTAGCATCTCGGTTTTCAGGCTCCTTGTTTTCTATCGTGTCGTCGACCTTCGTGGTATCCCATGTGAGCGTCCACTTGTTGTATGTCTTATCGAGCTTAACCTCTTTGGCTCCACCAAGTATCTTCTGAATAGCAGCCTGGATTATAGCAGGATCGACTACCTCTTCCTCTACAGCGGTCTCGACCACGCCGCCAGGGACTCCTCCCTTACTCTCGTCAAGCGGTTCCCAGGTCTTGCCGCCGTCGCTGCTTATCTCGAATCGGACATGTTTGATATCGGTTATCGTGCGAACGCGGGTGTAGGCGTTAAGCGTAACGGTTCCCTTCGGGGCGCCGCTATCGGGGTTCTTCTCGGGTGCCTCGACGATTATGGCTATGACCTCAGGCGGTGTCGGTGTGACGCCCTTATCGAGGTTCATCGTGGCAGCTTTCGGTTTCAGGTCCACCGCTCCGAGGGCGTTGGTTGCAAGCGCTCGGACGGCTATCTTCATGCTATCGCTTACCAGCTCCTCGAAGTTGATCGGCCACTCGACCTCCAGCTCATCTCCCTCTTTCATGGATGTGAGCTTTTCGGGATCGAGCTCGACCGCATCCTTCCACACGTATTCCCCGCCCTCAGCCGGGACGATAGCGTACTGGAGGAGGCCGGAGGTTATCGGATGCGGGGTGCGTTTGGCCATTTTGATCGTCAGCTTCACCTTCTCGACGTCAGAAAAGATGGTGAAACCTTCGGCATTGCCGCTTTCGTACGGATCGTTCTCATCGCCATCGCCGTTTATATCTCCGATGCTGGCCTTCACCACCTCGAGTCTATCGGCCTCGAACGGAACGACATCAAGTCTGAGGACGGGAACGGTTACCTCCATGTTAAGGATGTCATCGAACGGTACAGCCCTCAACCAGAACTTCCCTTCCGGCGGCAGGAGAACCTCGGTAGAGTAAACGCCCGTCGGGCCGAGTCGCAGCGGCGAAATGGAGAAGTAGGTAAGCATGCCGATCATCTTCTGCAGGTTGCTGAACATACCGCTTTGAATCAGCTCCATCAATTTACCCATATCGAGTTTACCGGCCATCAGGTCGGTGAGCAGTTCCTGGATCTTCGCCAAGGCGAGTTGATCCTCGGGGGAGAGCGACTTTTCAATGGCGGAGATGGCATCCGGATCGAGTTTCTTCAGATCCTCCCAGATCTTATCCCTGTTGGCCATCAGCTCATCCAGCACCTTCATCAGCGTCTCAAGCGTCGGATTTTCGGCCAGCTCCTTCTTCAGCTCATCGCTCAGGTGCTGCATTATCACATATCCCATGACGAACTCGGAGTTGACGGGCATCCACGGCATCGATGCCTGAATTTGGGGATCATCGCTGTAGTTGAGGGCCTGAATCAGCGCGCCGACGGCATCGGTGGCCGTGTAGGTGGCTGTGAGCTTAACGGTCGCTATCTCCTCCTTCGCCGCGGCCACGTATACGCCATCATCTCTCCTGTAGAACCCGGCGTTCCTTCCGGGCTCCAGCACAAGGCTCATCCCCTCAGCCGATGCAGCCGCTCTGTCGAACGTCAGCACCTTGCCCTTAATCTCGTCCATCACCCCGCCTGCTCCGCTCAGCTTGATCTGGAGCTCATATTTACCGTCAGGAACCACGTTCGGACTTACATCAAAATGGGCCACCCACAGCGATCCATCGGCAGGTGGAGCTGGAACGGTGAAGAACGAAACGATCAACGGATCGGATTCCTCCTGCATCTGGGCGATGATCTCACCGATAGCCTCCTGAACTTTGGGTTTAACCGCCTCGGATATCTTCCCTATCAGCTCTCCCTGATAGGCAGGATCACTTCCGAGCTTATCGAGGAAGGTAGGTCCATACTTGGCCATCTCGCCGTTGATCGTGTTGACCAGATCCCCTTTAATCGCATCGACGATCTTAGCTATCAGCCCTCTGTCGTCGAACTGCAGATTCCGCGGATCGGGCATCGACCACTTATAGACATCCATGCCGATAACGGGCAATTTGAGGCTTGGGGAGATATGGACCTCGTAGAAGTAGTAGTAGCGTTTTCCGGGTGTGAGTTTGACATCTGCCTTCCAAACATAGGTATCATTCACCTTCTCCGGACTCATCGCTGCCTGTGTGTAACTGGCTCTGCTGACGGGGGCGTCCAGGGAGTCCACATCGGCTTCAGCATAGTAGAGGGTGACACTCTCAAAGGCCGGTTTGCCTGCCAGATCCGATCCCGGCCACCATGGTAGGACTAACAGCGCCATCTCCTCATCGAGCTGGAACTGATAATCGAAGCTATCCGTCACCTGTTCGATCGATCTCGGAGTCACATTCGTTACCCCGACGAGAGTCGGCGCGACCTCCTCCACCCCTGGATACGGCACATTGATGTAGAGATCAAGCTTGTTTCCGGCGATCTTGGCGTCTACCTTTTTCCTTCCCGCTATCACGTTCATATCGAACACGCCGCCCAGAGGTGAGGGCAATATAGCGTTACCGAAGGTCTCCATATCCAGGCCGGCTGTGCCCTTGAGGAGCTGCGGTCCATCGGGGAAAGTCGGCAAAACAGGCGGGGTGATCACAACCTGTTTCTTACCGGTGAACGGATCGATATAATATCCGGTCGTCAGTATCTGCCTGATCAGAAGCGGTATGAACGGCCCGATACCGGAGATCTGAGCCGTCAGATCCTTAATGATGGCGTCGATCGTGTGCGTATAATAGCTCGAATTGATGGCAAGGCCGCCTATTGATACAGGGAGGACCTGTACGTCCTGGGTAATCATCCTATCGGCAAGCGTGACAGTGACGGGGATCAATCTGCTAAACCCTTTGACCGTAACTTTGAGCGTGATCTCCTCGCCCTCAGTTGGGTTAGTATCGTAGTCGGTGTAAAGTAGCGTATATCTCCCATCATCGCCGCTCGTGGCTGATATACCTCTGCTCTCATCCACCACTATAACTCCCGAGACCGGCTTACCTTGGACATCCGTGATCGTGCCCGTTATCCTGAACTCGCTGGTGTGATAGGTGATGATATCTCCGAGCGCAGCCTGCGTTGTGGATTTGTCCTCTTCGGTTATCGTATGTTCCACCGGATCGGCATAGGGGG